>NZ_JABRVS010000001.1:1214994-1518742 GCF_013248905.1 Shewanella sp. VB17 | reverse complement strand
ACTGGTTAAATTAAAATTCAACTTTGCATATGACTTTAGAGTTTGAAAAGTATCAATTAAGAGATAAAAAACATCAGTTGGTGTCTTGTCAATGGGCTCAATTTCAAGTTGTACATAGGGAGCTATTTTGACTCCAGGATACTGACTAGCAAATAACAATAGACTTAATTCATAACAATATTCAACCACCTTAATCACATCCTTTGGCTGCATCTTATTGGAGTTTAATATTGACAGTAAACGATTATTAGACAAAGTTTTATTATAAACTTGGGTCGGAGTAGCAGGCTCATGTGGGATACGTATATTATAGCTTTCGATGGTAAGTGAAGATTGTACCGCACGAATAGACTTTAATACTTCGCTAAAAACTCGATAAACATGCAAAGGTTCATTACGATAGACATGAACAGAAAACTCACGACCAACATTATCAGTGTGCTTAAAGCTAAATCGCTTAGCGTTAAGGTTCAAAGACTTAGCAATAAAAAAAACTTCCCTTGGTTGTGCATTTATCACTTGATAAGCGACTGTTGAATTATATTTAGTAAATAAATCTTCATTTAAATCAAAGGTTAGAAGTTCTCCTTCGATTAAACGTGCCCTCATAAACACATCACTAGGCTGAATATTATCAATCATTAAGGTTGAATTATCTAAAACAACAGCATAAGAACGATAGCAAATGAAGAGTGACACCAGCCCGAGCAATATTCCTTTTACAACTCTCATACACACCTTATTTAAGCCTATGAAATTAACTGAAAATGGCGACTAAATAATTATAGTACAACAGTAAATAAACCGTGTATTTTGCTGCTTCGCCTATTCAGAGCGTCATGCTTGCCAGTGGCGTATAACATACGTAGAAAAAATTAAACAATGGTCGACATTATTTGATTATAAAAACATTTTAAATTTATAACTCCGATACGGATATAGTCCATTTAATTTTTAATTCAAGCTCTTGAGATTCTGTCGATACTCTTGTTCCATCTGGAACAAGAGTGATGCTTGGAAGACTGAAAGAATTTCGATAATCATCCATTCGATAGACAAGTTGCCCAATAACATCGACAACTTCACCATTCTCAATCAAAGTGAGACGTAAGATATTAGCTGACTCAGTCTTAATCGGAATATCTACAGTCTCCCCAATCCTAAGGTTTATTTGATGTGGCCCAACCAAATTCCCATTATGTAGCAATGTACTATTAAGCCTATAATCTGATGAATTGCAACCACTTAAAAAAAACAATATCATCAAAACTGCAACAGCTTTTCTTAACATTTTGATATATATTCCTACTTACGTTATTTTTATATTTAACTAGGATGCTAACACCTTTAACGAATAGGTAGAGATAATAAGTCACGACTAAACACATTACTTCTTACTTGTTCAGCTACCATTCAGGCTTGATCCAGATGTGTAATGAATTATGTTCGATCAGCACAACAAGCTTTTGTCCATGGTAAATTTTCGCTATTATTGAGCCTGAATTGTTCTATGAGTGAATGCATGCAGCCTCAAACTGATCCTTTTATTGTTCCAAAATGCTTAGATTCAATTAAAATATTGTATCAAGATGAGCATATTTTGGTCGTTAACAAACCAAGTGGATTATTAAGTCTCTCAGGTAAACACCCGCTGAATATTGATTCAGTTCATCACAGATTGATTCAGGATTACCCTACCTGTAGTATGATCCATAGATTGGATTTCGGCACTTCAGGTATTTTATTACTGAGCTTAAATAAAACAGTTAATGCTTTACTCTGTAAACAATTCAGCAATAGGACGGTGACGAAACGCTATACAGCTTTACTTCATGGATTGGTAATAAATGACAATGGGATAATAGAGTCTTCGATTGCAAAAGATGTTAATAACTTCCCCTTAATGAAACTATGCGAGCACTCAGGCAAACCTGCTAAGTCAAAATATCGTGTGTTAGCACGTTATACCCAAAATCAAACTAATAGCTTTTACCGCTCCTTTACAACGTCTACTCCTCGTCATGTCACGCTCATTGAATTTGAACCCATAACAGGTCGAACTCATCAATTAAGGGTCCACTCACAATTCATTGGCCATCCGATCTTAGGTTGTGATCTTTATGCCAGTGACGAAGCTTACTTTATGACAACACGTATGATGCTACATGCTACAGAACTCTGCTTCGAACATCCCTTCAGCGGCGAACGTTTGATGATACAATGTAACAGTCCATTTTAAATCATCTAATTTTGGTATACACAAACAAAAGATCACCGAATAAAATCGTCAATGATCTTCTGCAATTCACCACTTCTTCTCATAGCATAAATCTCTGTATCAAATTGTAAAATAAAGTCATCCATATAAGGGTAATTAGCACCACTTTTAGCGGTAAAAGCTAAAAAACCTTGCTCAATACTAATTGTCACTCCCTCCATCAACGCTGCATGCTTGCCACCTTCATCATACTTCCCTGATTTTTTTAACTGCTTTAATTGCCATAAAATTGAAATTCGATCATTAATGTAGCAATCACTACGTCCGACGCCAAGCATAATAATATTTTTCTCATTACCGTTTGCCTCATTAACGATGATTTTTTTATCTTTCACAGCTTGATTAAATTTATCTCCCCCTGATGCAAAGCCTGCATTCTGACCAATAACTAAACCATAATAATCATCTGGCCAAACGGGTCTAACAGAATCGGAAAAAACTTCAGCTCGGCAAACAACAATCACTCTTTCATCTAAGATAGGAATAGAATAAGGCCACATATAAGGTCTATCTTCAGCTCTATGATAAGGAGGATAAATAGCGAAACCTTTTCCCCTTTCGATGTAAGATAAAGCTCGCTTCCAAGGCACTGCATTGATTTTAACCTGATACCCTTTCATCCTAGAAAATGCTTTTTTAAGGATTTCGGTATATATTCCTTTCAACTCACCGCCTTCATTATATGAGTAGGGAGGATAGGAATCGTCGGCATAAATCTCTACCTCAATATCAGCCGCTAATGCTAACCTTGTGATATATAGATAAATAAAGATACAGATAAATAACTGCACATTTTTCATAGTTGATCTCAAATTAATCTAAATGGTGCACTGTAATGGACAATAACGACCTATTGCTCCCGTTGCAGTAACACCTTGAACACCAGATAAAAGTTAGCTACTTAACTAGTTTAGTTGAATAATATATTTTGGAGTTTTAACATTGAAAATTAATCTATAAATTTATTTTTTAGCCACGTTACAGCCTTATCTGTCATAATAATGGTGCAAACAACCTAGCTTACATGATGCATATAGGACTAAACATTCGATGAAAGCTCCCTATCGCACCATTATTTGACTAAGTACCTACGCTGAAACCATTAGATGTTCAGTTCTTTTTTTGAACAGCTCCAATATACAGGTTATCAAATACGGTATGATTTAGACAATCAAGCAGTTAAATCTAATCTCTAAAAACTTTAAGCTCAGTGTCTATCGTGACATAAAACCTAGACATTACCCATCACAAAAATAATACAAGATAATTAGTTTAATCACATTATTTAGTTAAACAAAAAAGTAAGTATAAATACGTAAGCTTTAAGGATTATATTTTGTATATCTAACTTAGAAAACCATATTGAATATAAAGAAACCACCCTAAAGTATTATTTAATAATAAAAACATTGAAGTGACGAACAACTTTAATAAATTTAAAAATAGAGATAGTGATAAATACATAGCAGACGATAACAGAACAGTGTGATAACATGATGTTACCAAAAGGTTAAATTGAATATTTCACTGCATACCTGAGGTTTTTTAGTAAAAATATTAATTTATGAAATTTAAAATGGAAATATCAATGAGAATGATTAAAAAGAATTTATTAGCATCAGCCATCTGTTTAATAACAACGACACTTGTATCAACTGCAACAATAGCAGAAGACAATTCTCTGCCAGCTCCTGCAAAATCAACAAATGAAATCGTTCACTTTGATTCTACTGAAGTTTCAATTATCAGTATGGAAAGTTCAGGATCTGGTTGTCCTTTTGGCACAGTTTCTTCTACCGTCGCACCTGATGGAAAATCATTTGTATTGGGCTTCGACGAATATATTGCTGAAGTAGGTCCTGGTATACCTAGACGCGAAAATAGAAAAACTTGCCAACTGACTGCAGTACTCGACATCCCTAATGGATATGCATTTACCATTGCTGATGTAAACTATCGTGGTTATGCAGATTTAGACAAAAAAGTTGAAGCAATGCAAACATCAACTTACTTCTTTGCTGGTGAACGCCAAGAAGCACGATTAAGTTCTAAATTTATTGGGCCAATATCGAAGGATTACGTAATTAGTGACCGTTTAGGAATTAACAGTCTAGTATGGTCATCGTGCAATGCAACTGCACCTGTTGTGATCAAAACGGAAATAAAAGTCAATAACACACGAGATAATAGTAAAAGTGGCTTAATCACCACAGATACCATCGATGGAAAACTATCTCATCGTTACGGCCTCATGTTTAAGAAGTGTTAATACTAACGCTGTATAGCACTTAATATTAAATATCTCTGCATACTATCAGTATCACCATATTACTGATTGCAGAGGTATTTTTTACTTTATTAATATCACACTATTAATAATACTCAGACACTAGAGGGAAACATGAGGATTATAATCGAATTAAACATCACCTGATCAATCGTCAATCAATGTTTATTTTGTAAACGAAAGAAGTGGGAGATTAAATTTTTTAATGCTACTCGACAGCCTTGTTTCCTAAATCGAGGGAACCTTTTGCCGTTAGCGTGATCTGATCCCTAAAGATAGCTATACGGAAGCTGAAAAGTGGGAAAATCTAAACATAAAATAACCAATTGGTCTCAGTACAATAAGGCGTTGATTAATCGAGGCTCACTCACTTTCTGGATTGATGAGCAAGCAATTAAGTCTTGGTATTGTTGTGAACACCACGGGCGTCGTGGTCGAGGGTTCACTTACTCTGATGTTGCTATTGAAACAGCACTCGTTGTGAAAGGCGTTTTTAACTTGTCATTACGAGCACTTGAAGGATTCACCAACTCTGTATTTCAACTTATGGATGTGCCACTGACCTCACCAAGTTATAGCTGTATAAGCAAAAGAGCTAAGACTGTTGAGATCAACTATCGAGCACCGAGTCGTGGCTCTGCGGCACATGTTGTGATTGATTCAACAGGTCTGAAAGTTTATGGAGAAGGAGAATGGAAAACGCGTAAGCATGGTAAAGAAAAACGCCGTACTTGGCGAAAGCTACACCTTGCAGTGGATAGTAATACCCATGAAATTGTGTCAGCTGAAATAAGCTTAGTTAACGTTGCCGATAATGAAGTATTTCCCACATTACTTAACCCATTAAGAAGAAATATAACTCAAGTCTCAGCTGATGGTGCCTATGACACTAAGGCATGTCATAAACTACTTCAGCGCAAAGGATGCAAGCCAACTATCCCTCCGAGAAGTCATGCTGGATATTGGGAGGATGACCACCCCAGAAATGAAGCAGTAAAAGCACTCAAGGCTAACCAATTAGCGCAATGGAAACAGGATAATGATTATCATCAGAGATCACTATCAGAAACAGCGATGTATCGATATAAACAGTTAATTAGTCCAAAACTGAGTCTTCGGGATTATAACGCTCAGGTAGGTGAAGCGTTAGCGGGTGTTAAAGCAATGAATAAAGTCATAGGGTTAGGAATGCCAGTTAGGAAACACGCTGCCTAATTGGGTGAAACACCTTGGGGTGCTGCGTTTAGAGTCGAGATTTGAGCAACAACGTCCTACTCGACTATAACGAAAAACGTTCAATTATGCAGCCAATCTGACTCAAGCTAAAAAATACTACCTTTAATAAAATCCAAAAAATTATTATTTATCATTATAGAATCTTGTTGTAAATGTTAAATACAACAAAAAATCGACTACTTTGAAATAAATCGGCAAATCAACGGGTCTTTTAGCGCGAAGTTAAATAATGGTTCCGGAATCATGGCTCAACATTAAAAAATGAGCTTTACTACTTAAAGTATTGATTTAAAAGAAATGTAATATTTTACACAAAATAGGATTATTTTATGAATTATATAAAAAAAATTTACACCGTCTCTATCATACTAGCAAGTCTCGGCAATGTATCTGTCGCTATGGCTGAAACAAAAAACACGGTCTACCTCTATGGAGCTGGTGGTCCACACCATGCAATAAAAGATGTCGCTAACGCTTTTACTCAGGAAGCAGGCAATGAAAATATTAAAATAGAAGTGATCCCTGGTCCTGTTACTCGCTGGGAAGCTTGTGCTCAAGGTAAAGAAATCGGCTGTGAAGAAAAAAAAGCTGATATTATCTGGGGTACTGCTGAGCATGTTATTCTTGACCTTATCAGTACCTTTGAACCACTTGGATTTGATTCGAGTAAAGTCGAACCGATTTACCTGCGACCAGCGGTCATCCTAGTACAGAAGGGAAACCCATTAAAAATCACTGGAATCGATGATCTTATTCACAACGATCAAGTTAAAAAAATTGTGGTTAATAATCAAACACGACAAAGCCTCACTTCTGGTACTGCAATTTGGGAAGACATAGCAGGACGTTTAGGTAAATTAGAAGACATCAAACTTTTCCGCAACAAAATCATTTCACAGGCGCCAGGTAGTGGAGCTGCATTTAAAGCATTCAAAGGAATAGATGCTAATGGAAAAGCAACAAGCCAAGGTCACGCCGATGCCTGGATTTCTTGGCCTGAATGGCAAATAAATAACTCAAATGAAGCAGATCTTGTTGAGATTGAAGCTGAACGTCGAATTTATAGAGATCTTAACCTTGTGATCCGTAATGATGCAGAAAATGCTGCGAAAAAGTTTTATCGTTACTTGAGCAGCGATAAAGCCAATATTATTTTCCAATCTCACGGTTTTACTAAATAGAGATAAAATTATTCGTCATATCGGCTCTAATAGCCCATTTTCAACACTTTAAACGACTTAACCTCCATGGAAGGAGGAATATGTTAGCTTTTTATAGAAAGATATTGACACCTTAAAGCAAGCTAAAACACTGAACTTAAAGTTTAAATGCCACATAACCACAACAAAAAAGATGTCAGTACGACATTAACAACTAACTAAAACAGACAATAGACCTAAGAATAACAGGCTATCAATAGTAGCAACGCTTTAATCCTCTAAACCTTCTGCTTCGATATAATTGGCTAAATAATAGCACCGTATGCTCTATTGGTTTAACCTGCACTAACTAAAAAGGGATCCATCCACAATCTATAAAATTCAGTATGTTAAATCAAAAAAACAATACAAATAAAGCAAAAAAAATCCGTGATATTTACAGTTAAAATTATCAATAAAATATTCACGGTTGTAAGAATTGCTAGAGAAAATAGATAAGGTTTTACATACTCGAGTTTAGGGGGTAATCTTGCCTCGTTGAATTGAATCTATATTCAAAAAAAATTTTTAAAAAATATAATGAGAAAAACTTATTGCAATTGTGCTGAACCGATAATTTAGAGTATTAAAACGTGGCTAAAAAACAAAATTATAATATAAAAACCATACTGACATTTATTATTCCGTCGTTAATAGGCTTACTCCTATTTATGACCCCTATCAGCTATCAAAATGCTATCACAATCCCAATTGCTATCATATCAAAAGGATTACAAGCATTCCTTGGTGACTTTTTAACCGCGATAGTAACGGCGATTGTCTGCCTTACCGCTATTGCATCTGTAATCACAAAGCGACTAAAACCAGCTTTTATCACACAACAACATTTTCTTAATTCACTGCTTAACGTATCAGCAATGTGGGTTATTATTCGTGTAATAGGTGCAGCCTTTATTCTACTGACATTCGCACAAATTGGTCCAGAGGCTATTCGTTCTAGCAATACTGGTGCTTTAGTGCTAAATGATTTACTCCCAGTATTATTCTGTGTCTTTATTTTCGCCGGTATGTTACTTCCATTACTACTTAACTTTGGTTTATTAGAGTTATTTGGTACTTTACTGACAAAACTAATGCGTCCAGTTTTCAACCTTCCAGGTCGTAGTGCTATAGATTGTATGGCCTCATGGTTAGGCGATGGCAGTGTTGGCATATTAATGACAAGTAAACAATACGAATCTCGTTTCTATACTCAGAGAGAGGCCGCTGTCATTGGCACAACTTTTTCAGCTGTGTCGATAACATTCTCATTAGTCGTTATTTCTCAAGTTAAATTAGAACATATGTTTGTTCCCTTCTACCTTACCGTTTGTTTTGCAGGAATAATGGCTGCTATTATTGTACCTAAACTTCCTCCTTTATCATGGAAGAAAGACATTTATATTGACGAGACACCGAGACATGCTGATGATGAAATGATACCAGCTGGTAAAAGCGTTTTCTCTTGGGGGTTAGAACAAGCATTAGAAAGAGCATCAAAAGCGGGAGGGTTAAAACACACATTAAATGACGGTATGAAAAATGTTATTGATATGGTATTTGGCGTAATACCTGTCGTCATGGCAATAGGTACACTGGCCCTTATCGTTGCAGAACATACCCCTATTTTCGATTACTTAGGAATGCCATTTATACCTCTGTTAGAACTACTTCAAGTTCCAGAGGCTACAGCAGCTTCAAAAACTATAGTCGTTGGTTTCGCCGACATGTTCTTACCTTCAATTCTAGCCAGTTCGATACAGTCAGATATGACGCGATTCATTATCGCAGCCATGTCTGTCACCCAGCTTATCTACATGAGCGAAGTCGGAGCGCTACTTATCGGCAGTAAAATTCCTGTTAATATACTCGAATTATTTGTCGTCTTTATACTTAGAACTTTAGTGACCCTACCTATCATCGCTGGCATAGCCCACCTCATTTTCTAACATAAGTAAATAAAGAGTGGTTTTACCACTCTTTATTTACGCAAATATTTCCTCAACCTGCTCGCTATTTTGCTATTCACTTCTAGACTTATAGACTTATCACCCATCAACACAAGGTGAAATAACTCTATCGAATGAGAATTTTAATTTTATTTTCGATCTGGTTAATTGGCAACCCTCTCTTTGCCATGGAAACTCAACCCTTGTTCGACTCTTATAGAGACGAACAAGGATTATCTATGAATACAATTAATGATATAGTAACCGATGATAAGGGTTTTCTCTGGATCGCGACTCAAGCGGGACTGAATAGATACGATGGAAAAAATTTCAAAATCTATCAAGTAAACCAAGATAAAGGGCCCACAGAAAAACATATCAAAAAACTTTTTTTTGGTAAGAAGAACCAGTTGTGGCTACTCACTAAGAGTGATGGTTTAAATTTATACCTACCTGAATCAGATAGTTTTACTTCCTTCAACGAATCCAATAGCCCACTTTCTAATATTGAGATAATTGATTTATATCAAGATGATGATGGTAACCTATGGTTAACCACTCACAATAATGGACTACTCCATTACTCACCCAGCGAAAATAAAATCATTCACCATTTCCTCACCACATCAGAAAATCAAGTGATTGCCAGTAATAAACTAACCTTGCTTTTAGGCGACCAATTTGACCGAATTTGGGTAGCCTCTGACAAAGGGTTATCCATGATAGATGCAAAACATACAGTCAAAAATTACTCAAGGATAAATACAACATTAGGAAATAGTATCAGCAGCTTAGAGATAGGGAGTAGCAATACTTTATGGATTGGTACTAAAGAGAAAGGATTATATTTATTCGA
Organism: Shewanella sp. VB17; assembly: GCF_013248905.1. Lineage (NCBI taxonomy): Bacteria > Pseudomonadati > Pseudomonadota > Gammaproteobacteria > Alteromonadales > Shewanellaceae > Shewanella > Shewanella sp. VB17. The sequence continues at coordinate 1,508,937 of NZ_JABRVS010000001.1, read as the reverse complement.
TATTCAAACAGAGTCACTTACCCCTATCTCTGCCACCTCCAAACTTAATAATGACACGATCACCCACCTTAAAAAAGACAGGTTTGGTCGATTATGGATAGCGGTTCATGGTAAAGGCCTCGCTAGATACTCACCTCAATCTAGTCGCTTGTTATTTTTCAATAGTTCAGCACAAGACAAATACAGTCTCAATAATGCCCATGTCACTTCATTTACCATAGATAATGAACACCAACTCTGGATAGGAACCAGAGGCGGTGGACTGAACAAAACCTATTTAGAGGCAGAAAGCTTCGGCCATATCAGTACAGGAACCTTTAAGGTTAATCCGCTTGGAAATAGTAATATAAGAAGTATATTCAGAGATCATCAACAGCAACTTTGGGTAGGCACAGCCGCGGGTCTATTCCGAGCCCATGAAAATAAAAATAGAGAAATAATCGGTTTTTCACCATTGGAAGTATCTGGAGTCCAAATCAATGATCTTTTTATTAGCTTTATAAAAGAAGATAAGCACAACAGACTTTGGGTAGGTACAAGAGGAAAAGGGCTATTTATCTTTTCATCAGATAAAAAAAGTTACACGCATTACCGACATCAAGCCAAAAACAAAAATGGGTTGCCAAGTAACTATCTCTATAGCTTGTTCTTTGATGATGAAGATCGTGCCTGGATCACAACTAAAGATGCTGGAGTTGTAAGGTATTTAGATGACGAAAAAGAATTTATTCAATATAAACATGACAAAAAAAATCTGAACTCACTGCCCAGTAATGAAATAACCAACCTAGTTCAAGATATGGATGGGAATTACTGGTTTACCTCTTACGACAACGGACTAAGTAAACTAGACAAACAAGGGAAGTTTACCCATTTTAACACTCAAACAGAATCAGCTATTCCAAATAAACATTTGATGTCGATCCATTTAGGAGATAAAAATACCTTATGGATCAGTACCAATGATGGAATTTTTTCATTTAATACTCAAACTTTTAAAACTGAATTATTCAACACTAAAAAAGGGTTAATTGGTAATGTGGCCTACTTAACTATCATGGATCATAAGAAAAACCTATGGATAGGTACAGCTTCAGGCCTTAGCATGCTCAATACTCATAGTTTAAACATCAGAAACTTTACCTATATTGATGGACTACAAGATAATGAATTTAACTTTGGTGCAGGCTTTATTGATACCGATAATCGTATCTATCTTGGCGGCGTGAATGGTTTTAACCATTTTTTCATATCTCAACTCCCAACCGCCTCTCCACTTAAACAACCTTTACTAGATACACTGACGATTTTAAATGACGCTCAGTCAAACAGCACTAAGACACAAAAATCAAATATATCACAAGTTGAAAAAATTACCCTTTACCATACCCAAGACATTTTTAATCTCACCTTTCTTAATCCAGCACTCCATAGAGCAAGCCGATTAATTTATGAGTACAAAATGTTAGGTTTGCATGATAACTGGTTTATCGCCAATGAATCGCAAAGTGTTCAATTTACTGGCCTATCATCAGGTCGATACTCCTTTCTATTAAGGGCAAAAGACATCGATGGTAAATATAGCCCAATTCGACAACTCGAGATTCAAATATTAGCACCACCTTGGTTATCTTGGTGGGCATATACTCTATATTTTATAAGCTTTATCACCTTATTTTCGCTATTTTATTACTCTAAATTAAGAAAATACAACCAGCAAAATCAGCTGCTAAAAGAAATCGCGCAAAGTGAACAGAGGCTACAGCTGTCATTATGGGGAAGTGGGGATGAGTTTTGGGATTGGAATATTACAGAAAAACATATTACACGTACCAATCTATTCCTAGAATACCCAGAAAATGAAACAAATTTAAATGACACTATGTTGCAGTGTGTTCACCCCGATGATATCTCTGCTATCGTACAAAAAATTGATACTTGTATGAATAAGGGGGAAGATAAATTCGAATTAGTGTACCGCTCTAAGCTGGCTGATGGTAACTGGTTATGGGTATTAAATAGAGGACAGGTTGTTGCTCGCGATAAGCTCTCTCGCCCATCTAGACTAGCAGGGACAATTAAGAACATTCAATCACAAAAAGAGACAGAAGCAGCATTACGTTCATTAAATCAAGATTTAGAAAGCAGAGTTTCCAGTCGCACAAAGGAATTACAACTGATTAATAGCGAGCTAGCCGAGACTCTCGCAGAATTAAAAATAACTCAAACTGAATTGATTGATAAAGAGCAAATGGCAACTTTAGGTGGTTTAGTGTCAAGTATCACACACGAGATCAACACACCTATCGGGATCAGTGTGACAGCTGCATCTCACCTTCAAACCAGTGTTGACAGATTTAATCAAAGCTATTCCAACGGTGATGTGTCTCATGAAGAGTTTGAAGAATATCAAGTCGAAGTCGCTAACTGCTCAAAACTAATGTTAACGAACTTAGAACGTGCATCTAAATTAATTCAAAGTTTTAAAAAAGTATCTGTCGATCAATCGCATGAAGATATCAGAGAGTTTGATCTAAAATCCTATCTTGATGAAATTTTTCTATCGCTTAACCCTATGCTCTCACGAACTATTCATCATTATCACTATCAATGTGAAGATCACATTATGATAAAAAGTAATCCCGGTACATTTTACCAAATTATTAGCAACTTAATAAACAACTCCCTCGTTCATGCATTCCCAGATGGTCGTATTGGCAATCTTAATTTAGAGGTTTTATGTTCAGAGTCAGGCATTGAGCTCTACTACAAAGATGATGGTTGCGGTATGTCAGAAGAGATACAAGAAAAAATATTTGCCCCATTTTTTACAACTAAACGCGGTAAAGGGGGCAGTGGCTTAGGCATGAATATCGTCTACAATCTTGTCACTCTTGAGCTTGAAGGAGAAATTAGTTTAACCTCTGATATCGAAAAGGGTTGTCTTTTCAAAATATCTTTACCCTCAAGCATTTTAGTCAAACCAACATAATTGAATGTTCAAGCTTATCTACGAAGTGTTATTGCCAGTTGACATCATACACCATTAGGCTTCATTCCTATCTGAATAGGTAAATACGGAAGTGCAATTATGGATATAAAAGTATCAGAAATTATGACCAGCAGAATAGTCACTATCGAAATGGATGATAGACTCGATATCGCTAAAGAAATATTTGATAACGCCCCTTTCCATCACCTGTTAGTTGTCGAAGATAATGAACTGCAAGGTGTCCTCTCAGAGCGAGATTTTTTACGCGCGTTAAGCCCAAACATTGGTAACATCAATGAGACGGAACGAGATACTGATACCCTACTAAAACGTGCCCATCAAGTGATGACTCGAAACCCCATCACCATAGCAGACAACAAAACAATCAAAGATGCGAGCCAGCTATTAGTCAAACATGGGATAGGCTCACTACCAGTATTACAACAAGGAAAACTAGTGGGTATTATCACTTGGAAAGATCTATTACGAGCTTATTCTAGTTAACAGATAAATGTGAGAGTGGGACACGTCACCGTGACCCCCACTCAATGAACATAAAATTTATCATTAAATCGCCCAGCCCCCCATGTAGAAAACGACTAAACCCAAAGTTATTGCCACAACACCAGGCTTTAATTGACGCCATTCACCACTGCACAATCGGCCTATTACCAAGGTGGTAAAACCAATCATAATCCCGGTGACAATATTACAACTTAAGATAATAAATACCGCACAAGTCAGCCCTGCCATCGCATCGACCTTGTCCTCAAAATCAAGCTTAGTCACATTACTTAGCATCAGTAATCCTACATACATCAAAGCAGGTGCTGTCGCGTAAGCAGGCACTAGATAACTTAACGGAGCAAGAAACATCATCAATAAAAACAAAACACCAACGATCGTCGCCGTTAATCCGGTTTTACCACCAGCAGCTGTACCTGCTGCAGATTCTATATACACAGCAGCCGGAGCACCACCAACAATACCAGCCACGATACTACTTACAGAATCAGAAGTAAGCGCTTTGCCACCGCCAATAATATTATCTTTATTATCAAGTAGATCAGCCTGACCTGCTACAGCACGAATAGTACCTGTAGCGTCAAAAATAGCCGTCATGACCAAGGCCAATACAATAGGCAGTACTACAGGATTTAACGCTCCCATGATATCGAGTTGACCAATCATAGATTGATCTGACACTAAATTAGGCCACGCGAAAAAACCTTTATATTGAACCGCAGGATCGAATATCAACCCAAATACTGAGAGTGCGATAATGACTATTAGGATACCACCGGGTGTACCACGACGCTCTAGCCCTATAGTGGCGGCTAAACCTATAATAGCCGCAACAACAGAAAGACTATTGATATCACCCAATTTAACAGGTAACCCAGCTTCATTAGCCACGATTAACTGCACACTATTGGTTGCAATTAGCAATAAAAATAAACCAATGCCAATCCCTGTACCATGGGCAATACCTTTAGGCAGGTTAGTTAATACCCACTGACGTATTCCGGTTACACTAATAAAGGTGAATATAATCCCCATCAAAAAGATAGCACCCAAAGTGACAGGAATAGAGATCCCCTGCCCTAATACCATGCTAAAAGCCGTAAAAGCTGTTAACGAAATTGCACAGCCTATCGCCATCGGTAAATTGGCCCAAAGTCCCATTAACAAAGAGCCAAATGCAGCGATTAAACAAGTCGCAATAAAAACAGCACCAGTATCAAACCCTGCAGTTCCCAACATATTAGGCACAACAATAACCGAATAGACCATCGCTAAGAAAGTCGTTAAACCTGCAATCATCTCACGCCGTACCGTACTACCCCTGTCTGAAATAGTAAAATAACGATCGAGTAATGTCATAGAATTTCGTTCTTGATTAGAAGTAAGTTCTCGTTTAATGGGGTGTTGTTCAGACTGCATACTAATACCTTTTTACCCTCTATTTAATGTTGAAGGCCATGACAAATAAGAGCCGCTAAACGGCTCGGATAAAAAACTGACTGTTCACTCAATGTTTCTACTGTCGCCTAAACACTGTAAATAATCACTACACATTTAGAGTGACGCTACGCTGAAGGCTTCACTTAACAGAAAAACCAAGGAGCGCAGTTATTGGCGGCGAATTGTACAGCAATACTTTAAAAGCACAAAGCAGATGACTGACTAGTAGACATTTACTTTAGTAAATACGATTTATTCAATATCTATTCTCAAACAGACTTTATAACTCAATAACCAAAAAATAAACGACCTCGCCCGAGTGGGTCGTTTTGGCTCAAATTAACTACGCGAAGAGAGGTATCGTATTTATAGTCAACGTTGCAAGTGGTGATGAATTAGACCCGTTGAGATTTAAAGTACTGGAACGACAGGTGACAAACATCATGAAAGTTGGTTAATAACAGACTCAGGTTTTAGCACCTTTTTATCTTTCATGATTGTTTTTTACACAAGGGTAAACTTGTGTCGTCTAGTGATTCTACACCAAGAAGTGACAACGTAGTAAAAAGGGTCAACAAACCTTGCCCTAGGGCTCATTTCAATCGCTTTATTACTGTGGACTTTTTACGTAACCCATTAAGCTTCATCTCCCAACACCTTATACTCAATCCATTAAACCTGATAATACCCTACTTGAAGTTACTGCCGAACTGAACCAACTAAAACCCACATTCCAGAATAGTCGATTACCTGCCCATTATTCTTACCCATATTGAATATCTTTGTCTTTATAGCGACAATACGACTCAAATTGGCTAGTGAATTTCCCTCCAACGTCGCTCAAAATAACACGGGAATATTCTATAATCCGTTAACACATTTGGCTTAACATTAGGTTGCATCAGATCTCGATAGCATCAAATACCGTTAACCTTATTTTATTGTTTCCTACTGCCTACAGCTCTACGTCTAGCACGCTGCTTTTGAGCTGACTTGCGGGTTTTTCTGATGTCCATAGAACTTCGAGTCAGATCTGGCTCGAATCCTTCCAACCACTGCTGTGGTAATCGAGTATCCAGCACTGCCTCAATCTCCTCAAGCAGTAAAGCATCTTCTTCGCTGTATAAGGTGATAGCAATGCCTGAGTTCCCTGCTCGACCAGTACGCCCAATACGGTGAACATAATCTTCAGCAATAAAGGGAAGTTCATAATTCACCACGACTTCTAATGATTCAACATCTAATCCTCTCGCCGCAACATCAGTGGCTACCAGCACCTGAATGTCACCTTTCTTAAACTGCTGCAACACTTTTTCACGGACACTCTGGGAAAGATCACCGTGAAACGCCTCAGCCTTAACTCCCGCATCAACCAAAGTCGTAGCTAACTTATCGACGCCTTGCTTTTTACGGATAAAAATCAATACTTGTTGCCATTTTTTAGACCTCATAAGATGACAGATTAGTTCACTTTTTCTTTCGGCATCGACAACATAAACCCGTTGCTCGACCTTGCTAGCAACGGCATTTCGTTTACCCACTTCGATGCGTTTAGGATCCCTAAGCAAGGTATGGCTTAAATCAAATACTCCCTTATCGAACGTCGCAGAAAACAATAACGTCTGCCTATTAGGATTCACTTGTTTGAGGATCGCATCTATTTCATCCTTAAAGCCCATATCCAACATACGATCTGCTTCATCGAACACCAAAAAGGCAAGTTGTTTCAGTGTTAATGATCCGCGCCTTAAGTGATCAAGCAAGCGACCAGGTGTCGCGATAAGGATATCAACACCAGCCTGTAAAATAGCGGCCTGAGCATCAATACTCACACCTCCATAGACAATAGCACTATGAAGATCTGAACTTTTACCATAGCGAACAAAACTTTGATGCACCTGAAGTGCTAACTCACGAGTAGGGGTTAGTATTAACGCTTGCACAAACCTAACCTTAGTCTCGACATTATCTACGCTGATTTTTTCACTGAGTTGCTGCAAAATAGGCAACGCAAATGCGGCTGTTTTACCAGTCCCAGTCTGCGCACCTACCATGACATCGTCACCCGCTAAGATAGCCGGGATCGTTTCGACCTGTACCTGAGTAGGGAAGCAGTAACCTAGCTCCGTTAATACTGTGACTAATTTAGCACTCAAGTTCAGAGAAGAAAAAGACATAAAAACACCCATGATAAGCCTAAATAAAGTGGCTGGCAGTGTAGCAGTATTATGCGATATTTTCCTTCAAAAATAGGCCCCGATCTCAATGGGAATGATAAAACAATCACGCCTAAGCTAAGATAACCAAAGAGATGTCGCGGTTAGAGAACAGACCAAGAGACAGGCCTAATTATGGCGAATCAAATCCATTCAATTTATAATTGCTCAATTACTGTTTTCAGCAGAACTCATATGAATCGCTTATCTTAAAAATGTTAAACCATGATTACCTGATTTGTTAAGAGTTAACAATAATTCTGATAATTCACCAACAGGTAAAGGTTTTGAATATAAATATCAAGGTACGACAGTCCACCTAACATTCAATAAACTGGTTTATACCATTTGAGTATCGTAAACTGACGCCCGTCCTTGTCTTAAGGATTCACAAAAATACAATAATAAGTGATATTTCAAAAGGAAAATTGATAAATGTTTAAACCTTTTTTACTTCCTCTCGTCTTAGTAATAAGTTTTCAACTGAGCGCCACCGATACACCGCCCTCAATAACAACAGACCTAACTGATAACCCTTGGGCAGAACTAGCAACCAAAGATCTGCAACAAATCTACCAAACGACCAAAGCCAATCATCCAGGAGCTGTAGATGATGAGAATCCTTACTTTCAAAAATGGCTAGAAGAGGGTTATCTTGAAGGACTTGAACGAGCGACTCAAGCCTCATCACTTCAAGATGCCATGAACAGTTTGATTTACTACGTAGCAGGATTTGCCGATGGGCATTTTGGGATAAGATTCAACTATCAAGCTCGTTATCAATCTTGGGCAGGTCTTGGGATCAAGAAGCAAGGTAATGACTATAATGTCACTTATCGTGAATTAAACTGGCCCACTCCCTTACCCCCTATTGGTGCAACACTCACCTCTTGCGACAAGCGAAGTACTCCTAACATCATGCAAGAAGATCTTCTCCGCTACCGATTTAACAATAACAAGCTTAATGCTAGAAAAGTCCGCTACGCGCCAAAACTCCTCATCCACGATGGTATAGGAGAGCGAAGCCAAGCTAATCATTGCGACTTTACATTTAATGGTAATACGCACTCCTTTGAGCTCACTTGGAACAGTATTGATAGTACCAAACTCACCGATAAGCTAAACACTGGTGTCTTACCAAGTCAGTTTACACTTCTCGAGTTTCTCCCCCATCATTACTGGTTAACTTTACCGACATTTAATACCAACGCAGTCGAATCCACAGCACTAAAAGACATCATTGAACAAATCAAACAGCTTAGAAACAGTGAAATGATCGTACTTGATGTGCGTGGCAATGGAGGAGGTAATTCTCAATGGGGGGTCGATATTGCTCAGGCTATCTATGGCAAGCAATACATAGAAGAATTATCGACTCTCACACCTGATAATAGTTATGCTCTTTGGCGAGTAAGCCCTGATAACTTGGCAAATTTATCGAGCATACAAGACAGTTTAATTCAGCAGTTTGGTGGCGAGAGCGACATAACCCAATCCTTCATCCAAACACAAGTTAATATGAAAGAAGCACTAGAAAACAATCAGAAATATGTCAAACAAGCTCAATCGGAAAGTGAGATTACACATGAAAAAACTAAACCTGTCCCATCACGAGATCTCCAGCAATTAACAACCAAACCCTCGTACCAAGGAAAAACCATTTTGTTAACCGACAGTTATTGTGGCAGCGCCTGTTTAGATTTCGCGGATCTCAGTTTATCGATTCCGGGATTAATACATGTAGGTGAAGAAACCTCAGCTGACACCGTTTATATGGATATTCGAATCATCAATTTAAACAGTGGACTAGGAAGGTTTAGCCTTGCACAAAAGGTCTATCGAAAACGGCTCAGAGGTAATAATGAAAGTTACCTCCCTCAATATATTTTTAAAGGAGACATGACCAACACCAAAGGTCTACAAAAATGGATAATAGATACCGTCAATCTCAGTAAGTAGAAAAAGATAACTGCAATAGCGCCAAATGAATTGGCCTTTGAATGAAGGCTGATTATATTGTTTATCCGAATCTTTATTTGATATTAAAGTTGTGGCGAAAAATACCCTGCCGATAACCGATCTATTGAGCTTAATTTGAGCTTATTTTTTCTCTCCTAAATAATAATCAAATCGTCAAGCTAATAATAACACACTCCAGAATAGAAACATATTGATAACAAAAGAACTATGTACAAAATTTAATTTAAAAAAGTTTGGTTAATCTAAGACTAATTGTTATATTCACCGCCATGTTTTCCCATAAAATAACGATACTCACGGCATCAGAACCCGCATGCCATTTGAGTATATATAGGAGCAATAATAAATGGACAGTTTGAAGTATTTTAAGGGAAGTTTTTTAGTCACATTCGCAGGTGCTGTCGCAGGTTACAGCATAGGCGGCTTTGAAGCTTTGTTTTTAGTTTTCGTGTTGTCAGTGCTTGAAATCTCACTGTCATTTGATAATGCCGTCGTTAACGCAACAGTATTGCGAGACATGGACGAGGTCTGGCGCAAACGTTTTTTAACTTGGGGGATCCTCATTGCCGTTTTTGGCATGCGTATTGTATTTCCTGTCGCCGTAGTCTCCGTCATTGCAGCAGTCTCGCCATGGGAAGCCATAAGAATTGCAATAGATGACCCATCTCAATATAAAATGTTAATGGAAAGCGCCCATATCTCTCTGATGGGGTTTGGTGGTGCATTCCTATTATTAGTCGGCCTACATTTTTTCTTAAGCCAAGATAAAGATGATCATTGGGTCGGCCCCATCGAACGTCCGCTTTTATATCTAGGAAAATTTAAGTTTGCCGCTGAAATACTGGCGGCCTTGGGAATATTCCTTATTGCTGAAATTTACTTGTCTGAGGTTGAGCAGTACTCATTTATATTATCTGGCGTATGCGGTATCGCCACATTCACAGTGATCCACAAAATTGCATCACTGATGGAAAATAATGAAGGAACTCGTTCAGAAAACAATGCCACCACTGCAGTAGCCAAAAGCGGCCTTGGTATGTTCCTTTATCTTGAAGTGTTGGATGCTTCATTTAGCTTTGATGGCGTGATAGGCGCCTTCGCTATCACAACCAACTTATTTATTATTGCAATTGGTTTAGGTATCGGTGCCATGTTCGTTCGATCCCTAACGATTATGCTCGTGGAAAAGAACGCCTTGGAAGAGTATCGATACTTAGAACATGGCGCTTTCTACGCCATTATCGCGCTCGCCATTATTATGTTTTTGAAAACATTCATTCATGTACCAGAAGTCATTACAGGCTTAATTGGTGCAGGGTTTATTGCGGTGGCTTTTGTTCACTCCTTAGCAGTAAAAAATCAAGTTTCCGAAGCATAATTGAAATAACATTTAATTGACTAACACACTAAAAAAAAGGAATACAACATGATTAGTTTAGAGAAAGGACAGCGGATCAGTCTCGAGAAAAATGGCAGTGGTCTAAACGAAGTCTGTGTCGGTGTTAACTGGGGAGCTATCGAAAAGAAAGGTTTCTTTGGTGGTGTAAAAAAAGAAGCGGTAGACCTTGACGCAAGTGTCGGCGCTTTTGATGCTAATAAGCAACTCAGTGCGGTTGTATATTTTGGCGATTTGAAAGCCTTCAATGGTGCCATTTCACATAGTGGTGATGATAGAACCGGTGACATGGATGGTGATGATGGTCTTGATAATGAAATTATCACTATCAAAATGAATACTCTGCCAGCAACCGTAGATAAAGTGGCGATTGTGCTCAACAGCTTTGGGGGCCACGATTTTAAAACTATTCCGTTTGCCAGTATTCGCTTGTATGAAGGTACACCCACTCGCGTAGATAATGTTATCGCAAACTACAACATAGCTAACGATGCTAAATTTAATGGCTCTGTCGCAATGGTCCTTGGCATTATGTATCGACATAACAATGGTTGGAAGTTCCGCGCTGTAGGCGAACCGACAGCAGACCGCGAATTAAAAGGTACACTGCAGACGGTTGCAGAGCTATACCTCTAGTCATCTCTTTATAAGCGAGCAGTATATGTTAAATAAATTATGGAAAGGTGCAAAAGACGCAGCACAAGATTTAAAAACCTCGGCGTTACAGTTTAAAAACAAAAAGTTTATGAATGCTATGGCTGCAGGCTCTGTATTAATCGCCCGTGCTGATGGGGATATTTCATCACAAGAAAAATCCAAAATGATGCGTATGATTGGTAGTAATGAAGCCCTGTCAGTGTTCGATACCGAAGCTGTCATTAAGGTGTTTAACGAATACCTTGGTTACTTTGAATTCGATGCAGATGTAGGACAAACAAAAGCCTACGAGGCATTAAATACCATTCGCGGTGACGATGTTCAATGTCGCACACTAATGCGAATGATCATTGCCATTGCAGAGTCTGATGGTGATTTCGACTCTTCTGAAAAGATGATAGCCAAGAAGATCGCAGTTGAAATAGGCGTAGCAGCCGGTGATTTTGATCTTTAAGGTACGATAAAGATGGATCGCCATGTCGTCATTTTCGATTTCGACCAAACCATGGTGCTTGAAAATAGCTTAGGTTTTTTATTTAAGCAGTTATCAGGCCCTTACTATTGGCTTAATGCTGTTCCTGTGGTGATCAAATCACTGTTAACGTTCACATTTGGCTACAAGTTGCGTCGAGCCGTAAAGCAATGCCTATATTCGAAAATTCTAACTGGCATGACTGTTAACGACATCCAAGTCACTGGCAAGATGGCTTCGGCGGCACTGACAAGTAACCAGCCCATTATTGACCGATTGATTGAAGCAACAAACAGAGGGAATTTTGTTATCGTAGCAACCGCCTCCCCTCAGGTTTACATTGCTTCAATTGTCAATGCAATGGGTCTTAACGTGGATTTGGTGATTGGTACCCATATCGACTTAACACGTGGCATTGTCATAGGGCAAGAGTGCTCACGAGTCGCTAAGTGGATTGCTGTTAAAGAGCAATTAAATAAACTGAGCCTGCTCAGCACAACCGCTTACGGTAATCAACCCGATGATGTACATATGCTTGAGCAAGTTGATCATGGTTTCATTGTTACGGCAGGTTCCATTGTTCAGCACCACATAATTTAAGGGCATTCCTTAATTTAATCTGTCCCAATAGGGTCAATAAACTATCCAAATGGAGAAGAAATATGTCTGTATCTTTATCAAAAGGCGGCAACGTATCATTGGAAAAAGTCGCACCAGGTATGGTGAAAATGATCATTGGTTTAGGTTGGGATTCTCGCGCCACTGATGGCGTTGACTTCGACTTGGACGCATCAGTATTCCTTCTGGCTGAGAGCGGTAAAGTTGTTGATGATAATTCATTCATCTTCTATAACAACATGAAATCAGTGTGCCAATCAGTTGAACATACTGGTGATAACACCACTGGTGAAGGTGACGGCGATGATGAGTCGATTAAAGTGGACCTATCAAAAGTACCTGCAAACGTTAATAAGTTAGCTGTCGCAGTGACCATTCACGATGCAGCTGCACGTAACCAGAACTTCGGCCAAGTGTCTAATGCTTTTATTCGTATTCAGGATGAAGCCACTGGTACCGAAGCTGCTCGCTATGACTTGTCTGAAGATTACTCTACTGAAACCGCAATGATTTTCGGTGAAGTATATCGTCACAATGGTGCGTGGAAGTTCAAGGCCATTGGTCAAGGTTTCAACGGCGGATTAAAGCCATTAGCACAGGAATACGGCGTTAACATAGGTTAAACACTGTATTTTGAAAAAAAAGAGGGCTTAGCTCTCTTTTTTTTTAAAGGAAGATGAATGCAAAACCAATGTACAGTCGCACTTTGTGCGGGAAATTTAGAAGTTCAGGTGCAGCCATCGAGCTACTCCATCTCGAAATTACTCGAATTCGCATCCAGAGAAAATCCCAAACGTGCCTTCTTATTTTTATCAAAAGTGTTAGGCAAGTATATTCCTTGCCTGCCATCCGACATGCGTAAAACCTACCTTGATTTGAGCAATAAAATAACACTAGAAGGTCATTGTCTGGTGTTTGGCGTTGCTGAAACTGCTACTGGTCTAGGGGCTGGTGTGGCAGATGCACTCTCAAATAATAGCCAACATAATGTGTATTATGCACAAACCACTCGATTTGAATGTGCTGAACCCATTGCGTTTGATGTTTTTGAGTCCCACAGTCACGCACCTCAGCATTTGATTTACGATATAAGTAAGAATGTCGATATTGACACCATTACCGATGTGGTCTTGGTTGATGATGAAATCAGCACAGGCAACACCCTAAATCAATTAACTCAGGGAATAAATAACTACCTACCGAATTTAACGCGAGTTCACTGGGTCTCTCTTGTGAACTGGATGCCAGAAAAAACCGAAAGCCTTATCTTTGACAGTGACGAGAATGTAGACATTCAATTCCACAGTTTATTAAAAGGAGAATTTAATTTCTCCCAAACCAGCAATAAGGTGGTTAAGCTTCCCAATACCACTGCTAGCACACTTTCTAAAGCAGTGTGCCGAGTAGATCTTGGACGTAAGGGTGTCTCGATAGACAAGCTAAATACCTGCGCATTTTATTCACCTGAAGGTGAACACATTGCGCCTCAAAATCTTTTAAAATCAACCAAGTATATCGTCATCGGTACGGGGGAATTTATCTATCAACCATTCCTGTTTGCTGAAGCAATGGAAACAGCTGGTATCGATGTGCTTTTTGAATCGACAGGCCGCTCTCCAATCCTCCAAGGCGGCAGCATTACCAGAAAATTAACCTTTTACGATCCCGGTAATGAAGCCAATTACTATTTATACAACTTACCAGAAGATCGTCTTCCCATTATACTCTATGAAAATAGAGAACAATATATTCACAGCCCGCTGCACAAGCTCCTGAACGCTCAAGCCGCTATTTTGGGGGAAGCCCCATGATCATCGCTTTTTCCGATCTTGATGACACCTTGTTCAGCTCACCTCGCCAATTTGATTCTATGGAAGGACTGCACGTCGCCGCCACTTTACCCAACGGTGACATTGGTGCTTATGCCTCTCACGCACAGAATAAGATGCTTGAGATGCTCTCACGCAACGCCTTGCTAGTGCCCGTTACTGGGCGACGTACTGATTCGTTAAGTCGAGTTTTATGTCAGTTTAGTGGCGATAAGGTCGCCTCCCACGGCGCAATTATTTTGGATGCCGACAACAATATCCACCCCGAATGGAAGCATGTGCTCGATGTTGAAGTTGGACTGTGGAGTGCAAAAATGGATGAGTTACATACAGCAGCCTGCGCACATATTAAGTCCCGTAACTTAGACCTGCGGGTTCGAATTGTCGAAGATTATGGCTACCCTTGTTACCTTTGTATCAAAGGCGACACTGACGATTTACGTCAGATCCATCCAGATAACTTCGGCAGTGTTACCGATGGATTTTATGTTCATGTCAACAATCGAAACCTGGCCTTTCTACCTCCTTATGCAAGCAAGCAAAGGGCTGTGCAATTTCTTAAGCAGCGATATCAAACAGAGTTCAAAGGTGAGCAAATGTACTTAGGCTTGGGTGACAGTATGTCAGACTTGCCATTTATGTCCGAATGCCACTTTCACATCATTCCTTGTGTTAGCCAAATATCAGACAACATCACATGAATAATATAACAGAACAACAAACTGAGATTTTTAGCGGGAGTTATTCGCCGGAAGATTGCGAGTTTTTGCTGCAAACAACCGAGATCACCCCCTTAAGTATCAGTGAAAAAGAGCGTTTATTACAGCGCGGTGGCATTCATTACTCAAAGATGATCACCGCTGAAGAGGTGCCTACACAAGCTTACCTTGATACGTTCAAAGCATTGGTTGCACAGTATGCGGATCGACTGGCCGAAGAGGTGAAACTACTGGCCAAAAAGCTTTATCAACAAAAAGGGGATCACATCACCTTGGTCTCTTTGGCTCGCGCTGGCACCCCCATAGGCGTCCTTATCACCCGAGCACTGAAAGCGTATTACACCCAAGATGTAAAACATTACTCTATTTCTATTATCCGCGATCGGGGAATTGATTGCGCCGCACTGGAGCACATATCCAACTCAGGTCGTGCATCAAACTCGATTGTATTTGTCGATGGCTGGACAGCAAAGGGAGTCATTAATCGGGAGCTCAAGTCAGCGATTTATGATTGGAATCGTAAAAGTGATTACTGCATTGGCGATGAACTGTGTGTCATTTCTGACCTCAGCGGAAGCGCTGAATACATAGCAACAACAGACGATTATGCCATTCCATCCGGCGTTCTTAATAGCACGGTATCGGGCTTGGTTTCTCGCACTATGATGCTTGATGACGTTGAGGGATACCATCAATGTATCGTCTATGAGCATTTAGCCAAGCACGATCTCACTCATTGGTTTGTCGACCGCATTGTTTCTCGCTTTGAAAGCGTCGGTATCGCCATGGATAATTCAACCCAAGCTTGGAGAAAGTCTCGCCAAGAAAACCTATCCGTTTTTTTAAGCAAGGTTATTGAAAAATTTAATGTCGATGACATCAATAAGATTAAACCTGGCGTCGCGGAGGCTACCCGCGTGATGTTGCGCCGTATCCCTCGAATTTTAATAGTAAAAGATAGCTGTGATCCTGATGTCAGACACTTGAAAGTATTAGCGTCAGAGAAAGAGATCACGGTTTTAGAAGATCCAACAATGCCGTTCTCGGCAATGGCGATCATCGCCAACATTAAGGATTAATAAGTCACCTCTAAGGAATGAATTGTGGAACTAATAAAAGGGCAAAATACCGTTATTGATGCAAGCCTTGCATATAAATTGAGTGTTGAAACTCAAGGATGGGACTTGGGTGTGCTTTTGGGCAACAAAGATGGCTTTAAGACGTTAGGGGCAGAATCTGGCCTGTCTTTGTCTAAAGATACACTCTTTTTAAACATATCCGACCTTGAACCGACCGTTAACATGATAGTGCTTTACGCACAGCGTAATAGCCCATCAGCAGCCACCTTCGATTGTTGCTTGGTTAGCTCGCTAGTCAATACGCTTGTTGCCCGTTGTCAGTCTGGCGTGGTTGAAACAGCCTTAAACGCTATCGAGTTGGTTCATATTTATAACATTAACGGTCAGTGGAAAATAAAATCATATTTCCAAGGTTATACCTCTGGCATGCAAGGGGTTTTATCTTCCCGAGGTATTAAAATTCCCAGTATTGATAGTTCGACAGTCCAAGAACCCACAAGCTTATCAAAACTCAATTTCACGCTTAACTGGGGTCCATCATGTGCAGAGACATTCAATACATCTCAGGCTTACATTGATAGTGGCACGCTCGCCATATCAACCCTGAATTTAAGCTGTTTGTACGTCCTTAAAAGTGGTCAACGAGGGATTATTCATGGTGGAAGTGATGACGGTGACAGAGGATCTGACCACGGCATCCCATTTGCACAAATAGCCAATGACCATGATAGCGGTAACTGCTCTTTGGTATTTAACACTGAGTATGTGCACAAAATGTATAAATATGTTGTTTGCGCCGAAATCACTGAGGGAAGCCGATGCTGGGAGGATGTTAGCGCAAGCTTGGAGTTTTGTAATAACGGTATATCCAAAACACAGGTAATTGATTCGCCTCTTCACACTCCTATATATGTATATGCGGTACTTGAAATAGCAAAGGGCGCGTTAAAAACCAAATTAGTTAACCAGTATTTCACCAACTACCAAGATATAGCGGCGATTAGCGGATTTTCTAACGCTTAATCATACCAAATGCATTAAGTCATTGTTCATTCAGCGAGAATGAAAAGCCCTGAAGGTAAGGGCTGTATGTGCTCCTACAATATTGGGGATCACCTCTTATGCGGCAACGATTAGTCCATGAAAAATAGTGCTTAACAGGCTGTATATTCGGTATTTACACTGTAAGATTATAGGCATGTAAATTTGCCCCATATTCGAGGTAAATAAACGATTAGTGTTAAATAAGGTAATCATGAAATTCAACCACATAGGCATTCCAGTTCAGAGCAGTTTTGAAGGTGAAATAGAGTTACCCCATTTGAAAATGACGGTTTCTGATCATGAAAATAATCCTTACGGGATCCAATGGCAACGTTATTGGAAAGATGCTCCTTATCCTGAATTAGTGAAAACGGTCCCCCATGTGGCTTTTGTCGTCGATAATCTAGATCATGAGCTCAAAGATAAAAAGGTGATCATTAAACCTAATTCTCCCAGTCACGGACTTAGGGTCGCCTTCATTGAAGTCAATGGCGCTCCCGTTGAACTGATGGAGTACTCATAAAAAAACACATCGTTTGCAAAATAAGCAGACACGCCATTATGCCGTAACCGCCTATTGCTATCTCCTAAATTTAGGGTAGATTAATTCGTACTCAAGTCACCTCACAATACTGAATAATCAGTTTCGAGGTAATGTGAGTCATAACCCCCATAAGGAGCCTGATATGAAGCAAGGTAAAAACGACCCACAGTTATTAAAGCTCGCGATGGAAATTGGTGTTGGATATGCGAAAAAAAGGGGGTTTGCTGATTTTGATAAAGGGATTTCATCTAAAGATAAGGTAGAGTGCATTTATCGATTATTGGTCACAGATAAACTCATTCAGCCCTTAGCTAAAGATAAGGAAGACGGCCCCAGCATGAAGCATAAACTCATTTTATGGATCACTCGCCAACTTCCCACCGATCACGAACTATTGAACTAGCTATGTATCCAAAGGAAGGTGCCACAGTGACGCCTCCTCTAAGCTTTTAGGCTTCACAACATCTACGCTATTTGCAAGTAAAGCACCATCACGATACCTCTTTAGTGCATAATTCTTGCGTTGATTCTTGCTTAATACAACGGGATAAGATCACAATCACTGCCAAGGCAAATAGCAAGCGTCCCCATAAAACAGCCATAATATCGGCCCCTAATAATAGAATAAGCAAGGTATCTTCAATTACACTGTGAGTTAACCCTAAAAAACAGACCACTAGAAAGATATCACGTTTATTGATATGACCCGTTCGGGCTTCATCAATTAACAAACCCGCACCATAACTCAAGCCTAATGTCAGTCCAATCACACACACATTGGTGGCTTCTTTACCTACGCTAAGGGCTTTTAAAAATGGAGAAAGCAAGATTTGAATAAGTTTTTCGACACCACACCATCGTAATAATCGCAGAAATATGGTTAATGCAGTAATCATAAAAAAAATCGTGATCAGCATCGTTAACTGACTGATCCCCCAATCAAGTAAACTGGGTGAAGTCACAACGGGTTGCCAAACAAATACCGCAGGTTGTTGTTGCCAGTTCCCGAATTGATAAATTTGGTGCACTATGATGGCGAGAATAAGCCCCCCACCGATCCTTAATGCTAACGTCACTCGCCAAGATACACCCGTTAATTTTGCTACTGCCCCTTCAATGGGCAACGCATGTGCAAGTAACATCATGGTGCCTAATACTGACACTTGTGCCACCGTCAGAGACTCGTGTTTAGCAAGATCAAAAAAAACTGCCATCCCGGTATAGATATTGGTTAACATCGCTGTCGCCCACACTAATCCCATTTTTTCAGGTAAACCGACTAAGTCCATCAATGGCGCTAACACCATTGCTAACCACTGTGTCCCCCCCATCATATCTAACAATTTCACCGCAATAATGGCCGGAACCATGACTTTTAATAAGGTGAAATACACTCGCCAAACATCGATAAATAGTGTTTTGACACCCTGAACTAAAATGACTCTTGAAAGCATATTGATTAACTATTGGAATGACTGTTAGCCGCTATTATAATCAACTAGTGAGAAATTATTTCACTAATCACCCCCAAAAGATGTTATATATTTCTTTTTGGCGGCAATAAAGTTAATTATGTTTCTTGATCGAATCGATAAAACCATCTTACGCTATTTACAACAAAATGCCTCAACGAGTAATGTGAAACTGGCATCCATCATTGGCCTCTCACCTCCAGCATGCTTTAAACGCGTTAAACGATTAAAAAATGCGGGGATTATTGTCAGCCAAGTCACTTTATTAGATCAAAGCAAACTCGTCACATGCTTGCATATGTTAGTGAATATAAAGATGGAAAGAGACCGTTTAGACTTGTACAACGAATTTATTAAACACATGAAAGCAGCAATTGAAGTGAAACAGTGCTACCAAGTCACAGGAGAAATTGACTTTGTGTTATTAGTCACAGTAGAAAACATGCAAGATTATGAGTATTTTTGCCAACGTTACTTATACAGTGATGACAATATAAAAAATTTTACCACCCACATTTCAATGAACAGAATTAAATTTGATACCAGTGCCGTCATTCCTGAATAGCTAAGGATATCCCCTTACCAGCATTAGAAATCAGTAAGCATTACGACAGAAAACTGCTCCGCAGACACCTTGAGCTGATACTCAGCTATCGTACTTGCAAGCTCTGCAATATCATTGTCGACCTTGCTGATGGTCAAAGTGTTGTTATCTAAAAAGTATACCTGCTTTAAGCCCGTATAATAATAGCTCAAAATGGTCAAGGCATTGACATCACCCAATTTGGCAGCCGTGTTAATGGATTTAAGTCGACGATAGATTCGATTATGCAACGCTTTGAGTCGCCACACATAATAAACCTCTTTTAGCCATGGCCTGTCTTTAATGTAAATAATGACGCCAACACAAGTCGCAGCAGCAAGTACAACACCGAGTAAATTCAAATGAAAATTTCCAGTCGACTCTCCAGAGACCACATTTTCACTGCCGTTAACACCAAAAGCGGCGATCAAAGCCGTACCAAATACCAATGATAAAACACTCAAACTTATCACTAACACAATCGTCATTAAGTTAAGGGTTTTTCTGTAAAGGCTTTTATCAATTTCAATTATTTTCATGGGTTACTTCTTTATCGATCCACTAACCAGATTATATGCGCTATTACAATGATGAAAACATATCATAACCTAAACGACCTCAAGACGCAGGATCTAACATTGCTCCTATGCAATGCAAGCATATTGATCAAGTAAATTCAGAGCGTTCACGCTACATCTTATCTTATCACTTACCATTAACTCACCCAATAAGGATATAGAAGTAAAAACATCTAGACGTCTAGATTGACAGGCATCTATAAATCTCATATCCTCTCAACTATTGAGATGTACCCTACAGCTTATTCCATGATCGTATATGGCGGCGTCTTCCAGCAAGAAGAACATTAGCGAGTAATGGTTCAATTAAAGAATAAACGAAGAAAGAGAGAAAATACTTTGACAAATTCAGCGAATACTCCACCAAACACTCATCTTAGTGCCAAAGGTAGCGCACCTATCGCCTCCTTTTTCGCTTTAGTACCACTATTTTTATTTCTAGTGCTATTTATCGGTGCAGGACTCTATTTTCAGAGTCAAGGTACCGACTTTGCTTTTTACCAGCTGCCCAGTGTTGTCGCCATTTTACCAGCTATCATCTTGGCATTGATTATCTCTAAACAAAGACTGAACCAGAGTATAGAAACCTTTATCGAAGGAATAGGTCACGCGAATATTATCGCTATGTGTCTTATATATTTATTAGCCGGTGCCTTTGCAGCTGTTGCTAAAGCCACTGGCGGCGTCGATGCTACCGTGGCATTGGGCCTGTCTTTAGTGCCATCTAATTTACTGCTTCCGGGTTTCTTTGTGATTGCCGCCTTTATCGCAACCGCCATGGGCACATCAATGGGCACCATCGCCGCTGTCGCACCAATCGCATTAGGCGTCGCGAATGAAGCGCAAATAGAGCTGGCGCTAATGGCAGGTGCAGTCATATCTGGGGCACTGTTTGGTGATAATCTGTCAATCATCTCAGACACCACCATTGCAGCAACACGTACTCAAGGTTGCGATATGAAAGACAAGTTCAAAGAGAACTTAATCTTTGCTATTCCGGCCTCTATTATCACGCTTATTGCATTCACTTTTGCAGGCCAAGGACAAGCTAATATCGCAGCCCAAGAGATAGATTTTATCAAAGTTATCCCTTATTTAACTATTCTAGTGTTGGCGGTTTCCGGTTTAAACGTCTTCGTGGTACTGACTGTCGGTATTTTATTAGCTGGGGTAACCGGGCTATTGACCCTGGATTACGGCGTGATCCAATTTGGTCAAGACATCTATGCTGGTTTCGGTAACATGCAGGAGATTTTTCTCCTCTCTATGTTAGTCGGTGGCTTAGCAGCACTGATGCAGCAACAAGGTGGGCTGGCTTTTGTAAGTCAGCAAATTGAAAAGCTTATTACTCAATTTTCAACGTCTAAAGGCGGGGCTTCTACGCGTGCATCTGAGCTTGGGATCGCAGGTATTGTCGCACTAACTAACACATGTGTAGCCAACAATACTGTCTCAATTGTGGTCACTGGCGATATCGCTAAAGAACTTGCCAACAAGCACCAAGTGACCCCTAAGCGCGCAGCCAGTATCTTAGATATTTTCTCTTGCATCATTCAGGGCCTTATTCCCTACGGCGCCCAAGCTCTGCTTATCGCTTCTATTTTTAGCATTTCGCCATTAGATGCCGTAACTCACGCTTGGTATTGTATGATTTTGGCTGTGGTTGCTGTCACAATTGTGATTGTCCGCAAGCGAGTTTCTTAAACCTTGATAGACTGAATGATATAATCACCCCCCCAAGGAGTGCATAACCGCACTCCTTTTTTATTGCCGATATCCCCCATCTCATAGCCCGTGATTGTCATGTTAACCATAGACAATAAACTAAAACGAATTACGCACAAAAATGAAAGATAGTGATAAACTCAACCCATAAATTTTATACATGCCTAAATCATTATGGAACAACCTTCCAGTAAAATGCGCCTCGCTAAATATTTAGCGCAAACAGGCTTATGCTCGCGCAAAACAGCAACACGTTATATTCGAGAAGGATTGATAACCATTGATGGACGCTTAGCAAACCACATTGACACCATCTCCATTATCGACATACCTGATATTCATCGCAGCAAAGAAACACTATTATTCGATGGCAAGCCCATTACTGGCATTGAAGCGAAACAATATTGGGCCTTCAATAAACCTGTCGGTATAGATTCACGGCTGTTACCTGATGACCCCAACAGTCTGATCCATCTATTGCCTGCCAAACCTAGACTGTATCCTATTGGTCGTTTAGATAAAGATTCCCATGGTTTACTGCTGCTCACTAACGATGGTTATCTCACTCAAAAACTGATGCACCCAGACTTCGGTCATAGTAAGGTTTATCATGTTAGCGTCGATAGAGCCTTTGACGATACATTCTTACTCTTGATGGCTCAAGGCGTCAGCTATCGCAATGTCACCACTCTCCCCTGCCTGATAACACGCTTAAGCGAAGACAGGTTTGAAATAATACTGACTCAAGGGTTAAATCGACAGATCCGCCGCATGTCTCAAACATTGGGATTTAAAGTGATTGACCTAAAACGGGTACGCATACAAACATTACCGCTTGGTCAGCTCAAAAAAGGCGAAATGCGACCGTTATTAAACGATGAAATAGCAGCACTAAAATCGGAAAAATTTGAATAAAGACTAAACACATTGTTACGCTTCTGAGTTAACATTATTGGATTGTAAGTAAACGTGTCTCTTCGATTGAGCTTTATTGGTGATTTATCTAGCACTATTATCTAACCATCCTGACACAAGAACCTTAAGACAGCCCATAAGACTGATGGACATATTATAACCACAAGGATATGTTAAAAATATTATGGGTGTCCACTTAGTGCAATTGCAGCGACTAAGTGATGATAACAGTAAATGTATTTTAACTATGGGTGATTAGATGGACGCTCCCTAATTCGGCGTCAATGCGCCAAACTGATGTTTCACCATTCAGTTACATTAAGGAGCGTCCACTATGAAAGTTACCACTATTGCTATCGATCTTGCAAAGAATGTCTTCCAAGTACTTGGTATGGATGAGCATGCAAAGTCAGTCTTCAATAAACGGCTTAATCGAGCCCAACTGGCTGAGTTCATGCTGCAGCAACCCGCTTGCGATGTCATATTTGAAGCGTGCTATTCAGCTCATTATTGGGGGCGGAAATTCCTTGCCATGGGGCACAACGTTAAATTAATACCAGCACAACATGTGACCCCATTTGTTCGAGGTAATAAGAACGATAAAAACGATGTATTAGCTATTTTTGAAGCGAGTTTCAGACCTCACATCCGTTTTGTACCTGTGAAAACGGAGGAACAGCAAGAAGTATTAATGCTTCACCGGATCAGAGAGCGCCTTGTTAAACAAAAAACGGCCTGTACTAACCAAGTTCGAGGTGTATTTGTTGATTTTGGCCTCAGTTTTCCTCAAGGCTACAGCGCATTTGAAAGAGCCATGTGGGAAATTATGAGTGATGAGCATCAGCGACCAATGATAAAATTAATGGCCAATGACTTTTGGGATGAATATCAAACGCTCAACCAGCGCCTTGATCGAATTAACTCATTGATAAAGCAAATTGTTAAGCGAGATCCTAATGGGAGAATTTTATTAACAATCCCTGGTGTTGGGCCAATCATCGCTTCGGCATTTGCAGCCTCAATTGGTGGTGGCCAAGCCTTTAACAGCCCAAAAGAGCTCGCAGTGTGGCTAGGGTTAACCCCGAAACAATTTGCTTCAGGTAATAAGAGTGTCAACGGTAAGATCAGCAAGAGAGGTAATTGCTATTTACGTAAACAATTGATCCATGGAGCAAGGACAGTCGTCAGTCATGCGAGTAAAAAACAAGATGATTTAAACATGTGGATAAATCAGCTGAGGGGTCGAAAAAGCATATGCTGTACCGTTGTGGCAACAGCACATCGTTTGGCAAGACTGATATGGATTTTACTTCAAAAACAGAGCCCATATGAGGCTCAATATGGTGGCTATCATGGCACATGTTAAAAGTGTTGTAGCTATCTTGCCAAGCTCGGTCAGGCCAAGGGTTTTTAGCCCGTCTGGGTGATAAGAGCGGCAAGGTAGCACATTAAAAACTAATCAAGGTTGTGGTAAACGATGAAGTAATGGCTCAGTCCAACCAATGTCAGCCAGAACAGGCCAAGGATATGCAGTAAACATAATCCGTATGGGTGTTTAAATTTTAACAGGCGCAAGGGTACGGATTTCATTTGGGGCGCATTTCCTTTTAAAAAAGACTTGTTAAGCCCGTATATATGGCAGTACAACCGCTTTTAGCGGAAAAGAGTCACATCAAATGACAACGAGATTAGTAGCAGGAAAGTAGATAACTGAGGTTAAAAATACCTTGGTTAGGCAGGTATTAGCTTGACTAACCGGGAGCGTCCATATATGGCTTAGTTAACTGTTGTAATGTTGAAAAAAGGAGACTTGTAGAAGATGAATGTCTGGCACTTGTTTCCTTGGTTATGCCTTCCCGCTTTGGATGCAACAAGGCGGCTGGCAACAGTGTAAAAGTCAACTTGAGCTAGGTGAGTACCAACCTTCAGCAGTCAGGCGTGTAGAGATCGACAAACCCGATGGCGGTAAACGCAAATTGGGGATCCCTAACGTCATTGATCGTGTGATACAGCAAGCGATAGCTCAAATACTCACACCACTGTTTGATCCATTTTTCTCGGCTAACAGCTTTGGCTTTAGGCCGAACAGAAATGCCAAACAAGCGGTTCTGCAAGTAAGGGATATCATCAAACAGAAACGCAAATTTGCCGTTGATGTTGATCTGTCTAAGTTCTTTGACCGAGTTAATCATGATCTCTTGATGACTCAGCTGAGGAGCAAGGTACAGGATAAGCGTCTGTTGGCGCTTATTGGTAAATACCTTCGAGCGGGTGTGATGGTCAACGACCAATTTGAAACAAGTTTTGAAGATGTGCCTCAAGGCGGTCCACTCTCGCCATTACTATCTAACATTATGTTGGATAGTCTGGATAAAGAGCTGGAAAGCCGAGGGCATAAATTCGCCCGCTATGCGGACGATTTTATCATCTTGGTTAAATCCATTCGAGCGGGTGAACGGGTACTAAAGAGCATTACTCGCTACCTTGCCACTAAGCTAAAACTGGTTGTTAATGAACAGAAAAGCCAAGTGGTTAAGGTAGGTCAAAGCAAGTTCCTAGGGTTTACATTTAACCGAGGGAAGATCCAGTGGCACGCTAAAACGCTGCATATTTTCAAACAAAAGATGAGACGACTGACGAACCGAAATTGGGGCGTGAGTATGGGTTATCAGCTGTTTAAAGTGCGGCAATACATGCAAGGCTGGATCAACTACTTTGGCATCGCTAACGCTTACCAAGGGTGTGTCGACTTAGACCACTGGATCCGCCGTCGCGTACGTATGTGCTACTGGCGCCAGTGGCGAAAACCACGAACTAAGGTGCAAAACTTACTTAAACGTGGCGTCAGGATCCAGTCAGCTGTCGCTTGTGGTATCACAAGTAAAGGTCCATGGCGAAGCTCGAAAACACCAGGGATCCAGCAAGCGCTGAGTAATGACTATCTTAAGAAAGCGGGGTTATGTTCACTAAGAGATGGATGGATCGCAGTTCACTCTCGAAATAAGAAGCTAACCAGAAAGTTAGGTTAGGCGTTCTAAATGAACCGCCCTCGGCTTTGGCATCCTGCTTCGCCCTACCTCCTAAATCCATTTAGTCGTGTGCGGAGCCGCATGCAGGGTGGTGTGGGGGCTGGAGGCTAGACACCTCCGGCTACCCGTATATGAACTCCACCTGTTGAGCAATAATAATTAACATAAATTGTAAACTGCTTGCGTATATACGGCTTCTAGTTGAGGGAGCTACCCTCTAGCCTTCGATGTTTTCGCACCTACCATCCTTTTCGATTAGACAGCCTATAACGGCTTTCGGGTAGCACAGGTTTTTGGTAGGTTGGTCTTACCGTTTATGTTTAGTTATTCTTGCTGAACTCTTTGCTTTTACCTAATTAATCAAATAAATATCGAAACAATTGCATCATTAAATTGTAATTTTCAGTTTTGATTTAGTAAAGTTGGCGTATAGTCTTTCCCTGTTGACAGTAATGCCCATGCTGTTCTAACCGTTTTGTTTGCCAAAGCGTATATGAACTCCACCTGTTGAGCAATAATAATTAACATAAATTGTAAACTGCTTGCGTATATACGGCTTCTAGTTGAGGGAGCTACCCTCTAGCCTTCGATGTTTTCGCACCTACCATCCTTTTCGATTAGACAGCCTATAACGGCTTTCGGGTAGCACAGGTTTTTGGTAGGTTGGTCTTACCGTTTATGTTTAGTTATTCTTGCTGAACTCTTTGCTTTTACCTAATTAATCAAATAAATATCGAAACAATTGCATCATTAAATTGTAATTTTCAGTTTTGATTTAGTAAAGTTGGCGTATAGTCTTTCCCTGTTGACAGTAATGCCCATGCTGTTCTAACCGTTTTGTTTGCCAAAGCGTATATGAACTCCACCTGTTGAGCAATAATAATTAACATAAATTGTAAACTGCTTGCGTATATACGGCTTCTAGTTGAGGGAGCTACCCTCTAGCCTTCGATGTTTTCGCACCTACCATCCTTTTCGATTAGACAGCCTATAACGGCTTTCGGGTAGCACAGGTTTTTGGTAGGTTGGTCTTACCGTTTATGTTTAGTTATTCTTGCTGAACTCTTTGCTTTTACCTAATTAATCAAATAAATATCGAAACAATTGCATCATTAAATTGTAATTTTCAGTTTTGATTTAGTAAAGTTGGCGTATAGTCTTTCCCTGTTGACAGTAATGCCCATGCTGTTCTAACCGTTTTGTTTGCCAAAGCGATACATGCTCGTTTAATCCCTGAACGTTTTACCAATTCAAGTAACCAGGCTTCTTTAACAGTTTTAGGAACATCACTTAGTTGGGAAATAACCGAAAGTGCTCCTTGATACAGAGCTGCTCTTAACGGTTTATTTCCACCTTGTTTGTTAATCCCCGTCATGTAGACTTTTCCGCCAGAACTGTGCTGTTTTGGTGTCAACCCTACATAAACCGAAGCTTGACGACCATTTTTAAATTCACTGGCATCACCAAGGCTAGTGTACAACATAGCAGCACAGACAGGCCCTATTCCCTCTAGTTTCATTAACCTTTTACAAGGCTCTAACTGCTTAACCAAAGTCTCTTTTGCTGTTTCGATTGCTTTGAGTTGGGAGAGGGTCAACTGATACCTTTCCCATAATACATGTAGACTACTTTTAAGGGATTTAGGTAATCGGTCATCCTCACTGTCTAATACCAATACAATGTTTTCTCTTAAACTTTTACGGCCTTTAGGTATTGATATTCCATATTCATACAGATAAGCACGGATATGATTATTTAATGCTGTTAGCTCTTTTGTCAAAAACTGACGACTTGACTCTAAGGTTTGTAATGACTGCCGTTCTTCGCTTTTTATAGGGCTAAAGAGCATACCTATTTGCATTGCTGCATTACAGATAGCTAACGCATCATTGGCATCAGTTTTCTGTCCCTGTAAAAAACCTTTTACCTTTTTAGGGCTAATAATTCTGACGTCATGCCCATACTTTTTTGCTAGTCTTCCCCAGTAATGACAGCTGCCACATCCTTCCATTGCGACTATTGATGTAATCGATTTTGCCAGCTGTTCTTTTAGCTTCTTAGGACTAATGGCCTTATTTGATATTAACTCGCCATGTCTATCTATCTTACAAATCTGGATAACGTTTTTTGCTAAATCAAGACCGATGATCTGAGAATTTATCATAAAGAACTCCTGTTTTTTGTCATTCGAACCATCTTACCTTAGTTAATAGGATGGTGGAGTTCATACATCGATTATAACCTTTTGCTCGCTGCTACCAAACCATAGTTGTCATCGAAAGATAACGTAACCGAAGAGTTACCAGAGCCTTCTGAAAGACCTCTAATAACGTTCATGGCCATATCACCTTTAATGACTGCATTTACAGGAAGACCAGCTGCAACCGAACAGCAACCAGGAATACGATACTCTTTGCCACTGCTTGTAATGATATTGGTATTAGCATTTCTGGCTCTTAGGTTCTGTCTTTGCTCGGCTGTAAAAGGTACCTTTCCTTCGCCTAAAAAATGTTGCTCTAATAATTCCGGATAATGCTGCTCAATCTTTTCAATGATTTTAATATCAACCCAAGG
Organism: Shewanella sp. VB17; assembly: GCF_013248905.1. Taxonomy (NCBI): domain Bacteria; kingdom Pseudomonadati; phylum Pseudomonadota; class Gammaproteobacteria; order Alteromonadales; family Shewanellaceae; genus Shewanella; species Shewanella sp. VB17. The sequence continues at coordinate 1,480,550 of NZ_JABRVS010000001.1, read as the reverse complement.
CTCATAGGTTCCGGCACTGTCACTGTGTGGCTGAATATCCAGAAATATAAATTTTTCATTTGTGATTATTGCAAAAAGAAGGTCATTACTTCTTGTGACGAATGCTCCATTTCCGTCTGATGTAGGGATATGAAAATGATAAATCGACCATTCGTTTAGCATTGAATCATTATTTTTAGCTTGATCAATATCGAAAATAGATTTGCTAAGATGGGGCACTAGAGAATCGCCTTTAGTTATTTTTTTCTCCAAATTAGCGATACCTATTGAGTTACCTTTATCGTCAAACCCACGATACTTAATAACCTGCCTCGGTTTCTGTATAAATAGGCGATGAGTCACCGAGTAGAAAAAATTTGAAAGTAGTGAAAGTTCATAACCTTCAATTTGAGAGGTAATAGAGCTATCTCTCTTATCTCTTTTTTCAAGCTGTTCATCTGTTAATTGCTTGTTGCATCCAAGAGACCGCAACTCCTGTCGCATCAATGTTTCATACTGTTGTTTCAAGTCCATCTCGATTTCCAATTGGGTTATAACAATTTTATAGTACGCGAATCGCGCATATTTCTGCCGATGTCACGCTCATATATAAAAAGAGATGGGACAGGCATAACTTATAGACTAGACTACACAAAAGTCTTTCACATTAGCTTTTTTATAGCAAAAGCTATATTCGGACAAGTTGTCTCTTGAGCTGGGAAACACATAAAGGGGCATAAATAAGCCAGAAAACTAACCAAAAGAGACAAGTAGACAGATGTATATGCAGCTCCTAACTTCGATTTCAGGGCGAAGTAGCACAGAGTGCTACTCTATCATTCATGTGAACACGACATTAGTGCGTCTGACCTTCATGGATGAAGGAGAATGTCTAATGTATGTCTGGAACATACAAGACCTTGCACGGCACCCGCTGGAGGCAATAAATAAAAGTGAAGCAGCGACCTTCAACATTCTACCCAATACCGCACTCACCTTGATAATAAATAGCCATGAGGCATCGACCTTTAATCCCCCAGTCATCACTCAACCTCTGCGTATTCTTCTGACCAAACATCTTGTATGTCTGGCCAACCCCAAACATTTATCGATACCCCTTTTAGTACGCCTTGAAAATACAGCCATTGCCTGTGATGTAACATAGGGATCATCCAGTGTTCGGTGATCATTGTAGTGCTAATAGATTCTAACTTAGTGAGATAATTTGTTAATGGCTGCTGTTGGCGAATACTGGCTAATTGAGCATGTAACCAGTGACTCGCCTCCTCAGACAGACTTTGATTGAGTACTGCATTTGATAACATCCAATTAAATACCGAAGTAGGCAGGTTGTCGTCAAAGTCCAGACTGATCAATATTAGATCTTCTATCAGCGTATTGGCATTGGCTTTTTGCACGAGTTCCTCAAAACTATAGACATTAACTTCACACTCGATCCCCGCTTGCTCAAGTAATACGCTCATCGCCTGCGCACACTCTTTTAAGGTAGGGTGTTCAAATATGGCGATAGTCAGTTTGCTTGGTAAAGGCTGCTCAGTGGTCCCTATCGAAATAATGTTTATCCAATTGGAAAGTAGGTTATATGCTGGGATGGCTTCAATCGGGTTCGTTGATTTACCTAATTCAAGCATCAGATTATCAGCAGCAAGCAATTGGCTTAGGTATTTTCTCTGCGCCAGCGACAACTTGGCATGACTGTTTATCATCGCCAGCAAACAGCCATATTCTATCCGGCTCTTTTGAGAGCTGCCCACTACTTGTTCTGAGGGGCGATCCCGTTCAAGGCTGCTTTCCCGTTCATGACAGTTTTCTTGCTCAGGGCTGTTTTCTCGTTCAAGACTGCTTTCTTGCTCTAAGCTGTTAGCTAGGTAGTTGGCGGCGTAATTTGAACGGATCTGACTGGTTTTTTGCACCGTATTAGCCTGTATACCTTTAGTACACGATGAGTTATTTTGTGGTGAAGCGACTTGCCAAATCGTCACAGTATCAGTAAGTGGGCGATAGCCATAATAATTATCATAGGCCTGCAATCGCAAATACTGCTGCGTGTGTTCTTGTACCCTAAATGCACCACTGCCTACAATCGCTGCTGTTGCCTTAAAGTGAGGATACGGTAAAGAATGTGGTTGTGGGTTAAGTTGAGAGTACGGCTGAATGGAATATTTTACATCAGCAATGAGACCTGCAAAACCTGGATCTGGCTGATCAAGTTGAAAATCGACACATAAGGTATTTATCGCAGTGATATAAGTAACATGTGCCAGTTCAGCTTGGTATGCCTTCAATTGCTTTAGGCGGTTAAATAACTCCGCAATTTTATCAGCATTAATGGCGCTACCATCATGAAAAGTTAGTGCTGGCCGCAGATAGAACCGCCAACACAGCTTGTCTTCATTGTAAACCCAATGATGAGCTAACTGGGGGCTAATGATGCCATTTTTATCACACTGCACCAAACAAGTATAAACCTGACGTAACAAAAAACGTTCGCTGTTTCTTAACGCGATATGCGGAAGTAGAGCTGAAAAAGAACGCGCGTAAGTGAGCTGAATGTGTAAACGACCTTCACGCTGTACCGCGCCCGATGTGCTTTGTAGCAATCGCCCAAACAAGGTTTGATCATGATCAATAAGCATCAGTGCTTTTTCATATTTGCCAACGGCAATCATCTGCTGCGCCAGCTCTGCTTTCAGCTCATCGACAGCATAAACGAGGTAAAGCCGAGAACGTTGATGACGACCCGCCTTAGGTGTCCATTCTACCCAGCCTACATCACGCATCTCGTTTAACAAGCTGCGGCAATGTCGGGAACTGGTAAACATCACTTCAGCCACTTCTTGCAAGGTGATGGCGATTTCTTGTTTAACACCTAACTGACTTAACCGAGAAAAATGCAACATTTTTTTATCATTATTCAAAACAGGCACCAGCTCACCATCAAAACTTCCTCATTTAGTCCAAAAGTCGGCTTGAAAAGCCATTATAGCCAAGATTACGACTTTAACCGGAAGTAAATAATATAACTCACTCTCTTTTTAGCTCCCCTTTATTGAGTGATAATTATCTCAAATAAAAAAGCTTAGATTAAGATGTAGACAAAAACTTAAGCCAATAACGATCAGAGGAATGAACATGCTAGAGACACTTAAAACCATTTTCCATAATACATCAACCAATCCACTTGCGGAGTATTACCAATCGCGGTTGCAAGCGACTCGCAATGTTTTTGAAGTTGAGGCCATTTTGAGCCTAAGCGTGTTAATGTCATTCAATGAGCAGGAAAAACAACAAAATGAAGACTCAAAATAAATCATACTATGGAAAGTTTGATGCTCACTTATTTACTAAAATTTAGGCTCTATGTTTGTAATCATCGAGTGTAGATAAAGCTGTGACCTTCGTCAGCAAGGATTCTGTCGAATTCATCCCTCGTATACGACTTACAACTTTTAACCATGCACTGAACGTATTAAAATGCTCCTTTTCATGTGCGAGCATTTCATCTAATTTGTCTACAATATCTTTGTAAAAAAAGCAGGCCATTTTACGTTGAGCACTATAAATGCTAATAGCACCCAATTCTCCAGCATGATCTACACGAATTATTCTTTCAACTTCTTTCATTCAGACGACAACTCATAACTTCACTCATTCTAGTTTATCTTTTCCATTATATTAATTCACGGCAGTGACCTAGCTCTCTTCGTTAGTAATATTTCATCTTTAGTATTAGCTCATTGGATAATGGTGTGTCCTCTACCATTTCAATTGCTGTCTAACCCAAAATTTAGGGGGAGAAGCTACGCTTAATATTACTGTGGTTTAACAATACTATGCTCTGTTGGTGGCGGAGTAATTGTGAGTACCTTTAATCCTTTCGGTGACTCAAATCGATGCCAAACACCTTGAGGTACGACAAAAAATTCGCCAGGCATAAGCGTATGTTTAGATTCCTCACCTGCATTTAAGAGCACTAACCTTGTTTCACCTTCAATCACTTGAACTAATTCATCACCAGCGGGGTGCCTTTCCCACTCACTGTACCCAGAATAGTGCGTGAGATAGATAGCACTTTGATCGAAATCCGCAAGTTTGATAAACGCATCTTGCATCTGTTCATTTGACGATTCAGGTGTTCTATTTTCAAAGCGTGTAACTTGAGTAAATCTATGCTTAATCGATATTGCTGTAGACTTTGACACTGACAACTCCCTGTATATAACGACTGACTTATAGTGAATTTCAACAATTATTCTGTAGAAGAACAAAAGTTAAGCCAAAATACAACATTTCAGATACTTACTAACAACTCATCAGCCTTCCACGCTGAACATTCACTGAAAGTGGATCGCTTTTCCCGTTAGCACATTTTTTTCACCAGCAGGCTCACCATCAACACTTGTCACAGTTTTCATGTTAAAAGAAGTGACGATTATCGCTTGTGCCCCCATACTGGCAAGGTTTTCCTCTCACGGCTACTCATCTCTGCCAATTCAAGTATTGTTAACACGTTAACGGCATCAATAGGATTAACCGGATTACGACTGCCAATATTAATTGCACTCGCTATACCTTGATAATACTGCTGGTAACACCCCATCTCAGTTTCGATGGGTTCAACCGAAGTTTCACCATATAGGCTGCCGTATTGTGCTTTTTCCTCAACACCATAGCCTAACTGATCCGGCATCAAACCATTTTGCAACTGCTTTTCTTGGGGATCAAATCCATATTTAATGAAACTACCTTTGCTCCCCTCAAGTCGAAATCGACTATTGGGTGCTGCGGTAAACGAGCTGGCATGAAGCACGACTTCATGTTCAGAATAATGCAGTTGTACGTGGAAATAGTCAGTGGTTTTTGAAGCATTTCTTAACGATAAACATCGTGCTGTTAATGCCTGTGGTAAACCAAAAAGCGTTATGGTTTGGTCTACCAAGTGAGATCCTAAATCATACCAAATACCGCTACCAGGGCCTGGTTCTTCTCTCCACCTCTGGCGAACCGTTGGGCGAAAGCGATCATAATGAGATTCAAAGTATTTAATTTCACCTAATGAATTATTTTTCAATAATTTTTGTACTGTTAAAAAGTCACCATCCCAACGCCTATTGTGAAACACGGATAATACTAGAGCACGCTTTTTAGCAATAGAGACTAGCTCTTGCGCTTCTGCACTCGTCGTTACCATCGGTTTTTCTACAACAACATGCACGCCACTTTCTAAGCATAATTTGGCTAACCTAAAATGCACATGGTTTGGTGCAGTAATAATCACCAGATCAATATTTCCGCTGGTGATTAATTTATCTGCTGAATCAAATAGGGTTACTGATGGATGGCTAACTTTTACAATACTCGATTTCGTACTGCTGATGCCAGTCAACCGCATTGAGACTGTAGACTCAATTAATGGTATATGAAATGTGTTTGCAGAATAGCCATAACCTACCACACCTACTTTTATCATTGATACAACTCTTTACTGATGAGACAGTGGCGATGCAACAGCCTATACTGAATTGACTATCGATTAATGTTCTGTCCCTGCGTATACCCACATAGGCACTGTGTTACCCGCACGCTCAAAGCCTAGCGCTTTATAAAAATCGATAGATTCACCATCAGCAGTTAGCATTTGTTGGTGAAAACCACTGTATACCGATTGCATCGCCTGCATCATTTTACGGCCGATGCCATGACCATGATTTGAGGGATGAACCAACATATGAGGATAATACACCACCAGATAGCCATCAGAGATAGCATTGCCCACACCAACCAATTTTCCTGAAAGTCTTGCTGTAACAAGTGTATGAGAGTTTCGCAGCGCTGGAATTAGCCACTCTGCTTTATCAGCTGATGACCATTCATTGGCTCGGTATAACTCAATCACTTCAGATTCATCAATGTGACCGTTGAGTACAATTTTAATATCCATATTTACTGCCCATAATAACGATTATGTTATCGATTTTATAGCACTAAAGCACAACATCCAAGTGTATTTGAAGATGCATTGAGTAAATAACGCTTTGAATTAAAAAAGTTTAAAAGTCTCTGCATTGACCTTACATTTAATACAATGAGTGCAATTAATCATAAAACAGATCTATCTGAAGGATGATTAACACCGTCATTTGTCACCACGTCTTCTAAATCAAAGGGATTAACCCCCTCAAGACAAGCAATATTGTAGCCGTATTCTGTAGGATTTGAACGACGTTGGTGATGGGTGTAAATACCACAGTTTGAACAAAAATAGTGTTTAGCAGTATGAGTGTTAAATTGATACAATTTCAGTATCTCAACTCCCTTTAAGATACGGATCCCACTAAGATCAACAGATCCGACAATGGCACCTTTTCGATTGCCTACTTTTTTAATCATACCACTTCCTTGTTCATAAAAACGCCATGAGAATGAAAATATCCATGGCGTTATTGTTAAACGAATGCGTTAAAAAACTATCTTGGCCAACGACCCAGTGTGCAACGGTCATTACTACCAAAATCTCGCACTGTGGCGACATTTTTATAGCCTAGCTCAATCATCTTATCTCTTACTTGTATTGCTTGTGCAAAACCATGCTCTAGCAATAAATAGCCCCCTGGCGTCAAATAATCACGAGCACAACTGGCTATATGATATAAATCAGAAAATCCATGCTCAGATGCAGTCAAAGCACTGTGAGGCTCAAATCTCACGTCACCTTCTTCGAGATGTGCATCCGCTTCATCAATATAAGGAGGATTAGACACTATAAGACTAAAATCGTAATAGCTAATTGAATCAAACCAATCACTTTGAATAATATCAACTTGTGGCTGTTTCAGATGTGCTCTATTCGCTTTAGCCAATGCAACCGCTTCAATAATGTTATCAACAGCGGTTATCTGCCATAAAGGCTTTTCGTACGCCAAAGACAGGGCAATAGCACCCGTTCCCGTGCCTAAATCTAATACCTTAGCGGTTTCAGCTAAAGGTAGATTTAACGCTGTTTCAACTAAAATCTCGGTATCAGGCCGAGGGATCAATGTCGTCGGATTAACCATAAAAGACAGTGACCAAAACTCACGCTCACCAACAATATGGGCTATTGGTGTACCGAGCAAACGTCTGGCGACCATCTTGGTGTAATCGTCTATTTGTTCCGATGTTAAACGCTCATCAGGCCAAGTATAAAGATAACCCCGTTGTTTATGTATGATATGCAGCAACATCACCTCAGCATCAAGCTTAGGTGTATCAGAAACATCAAGCAATTGAGGTGAGGCCCACGCTAGGGCCTCAGATAGTGTCTGGTACAAATGATGTCCTTAATGTAAAAGCCTGTTTAAAAAGCTGATTAAGTAATTAACCCTCTCAGATTAATCTTCAGCTAACGCCGCTAACATATCAGCTTGATTCTCTAGCATTAGCGGCTCGATAATCACGTTTAACTCACCTTCCATTACTTCGTTTAAACGGTACAGAGTTAGATTGATTCTGTGATCACTTACACGGCCTTGAGGAAAGTTATATGTACGAATACGCTCAGAGCGATCACCACTGCCTACGAGATTACGGCGAGTGCTTTCTTCTGAACTACGACGCTTTTCATCTTCAACGGCTTGAATACGTGCTGATAGCACGCTCATGGCTTGGGCCCGGTTTTTATGCTGAGAACGTTGATCTTGGCATTCGACGACAATACCTGATGGTATATGGGTAATACGAATAGCGGAGTCCGTTTTGTTGACGTGTTGTCCCCCCGCTCCCGATGCTCGAAAAGTGTCGACTTTTAAATCGCCACTGTTTATTTCAATCGCATCCGCTTCAGGCACTTCAGGCAGTACGGCAACAGTGCATGCTGAAGTATGAACTCGACCTTGAGATTCAGTCTCTGGTACACGTTGTACCCTATGCCCACCAGATTCAAATTTAAGCTTACCGTAAACCCCTTCACCAGACACTTTAACAATGACTTCTTTAAAACCTCCTTGTTCGCTTTCATTGGCACTCATCACTTCTAATTGCCAGCGACTAGACTCACAATAACGGCTATACATGCGGAAAAGATCACCGGCAAAAATAGCCGCCTCATCACCACCGGCACCGGCACGGATCTCAATGAATGCATTATTATTATCATTAGGATCTTGAGGAAGGAGTAAAATTTGAAGCTCATCTTCTAGCCTCTCTAGTACCGACTTTGCTTCTTTCATCTCATCCTGAGCCATTTCCTTTAGCTCTGGATCATCATCATTGAGCATTTCTTTCGCCGCGGCGAGATCATCCATTGCCAATTGAAAGGCGGTAAAGTGTTTCACTACATCTTCAAGCTGAGAATACTCTTTAGACAACGCACGAAAACGTTCTTGATCGGCGATAACACTCGCATCGCTAAGCAAAGCTAACACTTCTTCATTACGCTCAAGCAAGCCTTCAAGCTTGCGAATCACACTATCCTTCATTAAAACGTAACCTTAATTTTTATCTAGTCCGAGCGCGCTTCTGAGCTGACCAATGCTATTCAAGTCACCTTGACGACTTGCTGCTGTTAAGGCTTGAGTTGGCGCATGGATCAATTTATTGGTTAGCTTGTTGGCCAGTTCGAGTAATAGTTGCTCACTGTCTCCTCCCTGAGCTAACTTATTAATCGCACGCTCAACTAGCTCATCTCTTATCGCCATACTTTGGGTACGGTATTCACGAATGCTATCAACCGACTCTAGCGATTGCAGCCACTCCATAAAAAGATGTGATTCATCTTCAACAATGATCTCAGCTTGCTCGGCAGCCTCTCTTCGTGAGGCCATATTCTGTTCAATAATGCTTTGCAGGTCATCAACGGTATAGAGAAAAGCATCATCAAGATCAGCAACTTCAGCTTCAATATCTCGAGGAACGGCTATATCTACTAACAACATAGGTCGATGACGACGCTGCTTAAGCGCTTTTTCTACCATCCCTTTTCCTATAATAGGCAAAGGGCTCGCGGTGGATGATATCACGATATCGGCCTGAGCGAGATAATCTGGTATCTGTTCCAGTTTAATCGCCTTGGCAGCAAACTCCTGACACATGCTTTCAGCTCGTGAAAGGGTTCTATTTGCCACCACCATACTAGCAACACCATTATCTTTTAGATGTCTGGCAACTAACTCAATCGTTTCTCCCGCACCAATCAGCAACACTTTTGTTGAGGTGATTGATGAAAAAATATGCTTTGCCATACTCACAGCAGCAAACGCAACCGACACAGCAGCAGCACCAATCTCTGTTTCTGTGCGCACTTTTTTGGCAACCGAAAACGTATTTTGGAACAAACGGTCAATAGTAATGGCAATAGAGCCAGCTTCTTTCGCTTTAACAAAAGACTGTTTTACTTGCCCTAAGATTTGAGGTTCACCTAGAATCAATGAATCCAACCCTGAAGAGACGCGCATTAAATGCTTTACAGCCGTCTGCCCCTCGAACTTATATAAATAGGGCTCAACTTGTTCATGGGTAAGTTGGTGGTAGTTTTCAAACCAACGAATAACCTCAGCCTCATCACCAGTGTTGGTATAAAGTTCTGTACGGTTACAGGTTGATATGATCACAGCTTCACCAGTCCTGGTGCATTTCGCCAGACTCTTCATTGCTTCATGAATTTCATCAGGAGAAAAAGCAACCTTTTCACGTAAATCAATCGTGGCTGTTTTATGATTAATACCAATTGCTACAAGGCTCATTTGACTCGTTTTAGTCTCTAGGCATCTCATTTATGATCCATTCTACTGAATTGAACTCACTAAAAACAGAATATGCGTAACAAAACCGAATAATAATCTCAATTCTTATCCATTTTTACAATTAAGACCCCTTTAAACGGCGATAAAAGCTTTTACAAAAAGACTCATAAACTTGATACAGCAAGGAATTGAGTAAATTTATTGATTTAGATTGTAATCTCATCAGGCCCTCGTATCATAGGAAACTATCTACTAGCAGCAATAGATGAATAATTTGAGCTACTTCACAAAAATCAAGCTTTTCGGGATCATATTGTGCGCATCTTTACTTTCAGCTTGTGCGACAAAAATCCCCGATAACCTCATTCCCATACAGGTTAATCATGTATCACAAGCACCATCTTGGGAAATGCAAGGTAAACTTGCCGTTAACACTCCCGATAGCAAAGTAAGTGCTAATCTCTATTGGCTACATACACCAGACAGCAATGAATTAAAACTCACCACCATGTTGGGTACCACGGTGCTGTCTTTAACGACAAGACAAGGTATAGCAAAATTAGAGGTTGATGGTAAGGTCTATGAGCATAACGATGCCCAAAAGTTGCTAACTGAAATCACTGGTTGGTCTATTCCAGTCGATTCTTTGCCTCTATGGATAACCGGCCAAGCGGATAACAATGATAAAATCATCAGCCAAGATGAACAATTAAGACCCAACGTACTCCTTTCTTTAAGTGATTCACCGCCATGGCAAGTCACATTCAAAAGTTGGCAAAAACAAAGTGGCGCCCAATTACCAAAATTATTACAACTGACAAAAAGCCAGCTTAAACTTAAGATACAGATCAACCATTGGCAAGCGCTAGCGGCCAAGGCAGCACCTGCATATAACCAGAAGATCTCTAAATGAGCAATGACATATCACTCGGCTGGCCTGCACCTGCTAAATTAAACCTTTTTTTACACGTCAATCATAGGCGTGAAGACGGCTATCACGAACTTCAAACTCTGTTTCAATTTGTTGAATATGGCGATGTATTGGATTTTAAAATCACAGAGAACTCAACATTAACGCTCCATTCACATATTAATGATGTTGTCGCCGATACAGATAACTTAATTCTGCGTGCCGCAAAATTGCTCAAAGAAACATCAGGAACACAAAAAGGTGCTGAAATATGGCTTAATAAATGCCTTCCAATGGGGGGAGGAATAGGCGGAGGTTCATCAGATGCTGCTACCTGTTTAGTTGCCTTAAATGCATTATGGAAAACGCAATTAAGCCGAGAAGAACTGGCTCAAATAGGATTAAAACTTGGTGCTGATGTCCCTGTTTTTGTTAAAGGTTTATCCGCTTTTGCAGAAGGTGTAGGGGAAGAGTTTACTCCCGTTTCACCACAAGAATATTGGTATCTAATTTTGACACCCGATGTCCATGTCTCTACAGCTTCGATATTTCAAGATCCTGATCTGCCGCGTAATACTCCTAAATTGGATCTCAATACATTAATGAGTAGTAAATGGCAAAATGACTGCCAAGAACTTGTCGTAAAAAGATACCCTCAAGTTGCCAAAGCATTGGACTGGCTGATAGAATATGCGCCGTCTAGAATGACGGGAACAGGTGCTTGTGTTTTCGGGGAATTCGAGCTTCAGCAACAAGCACTAGATGCCTTGGCTAAATTGCCAAACAGCATGGCGGGCTTTGTTACTAAAGGGACAAACATATCACCTTTAGAGCTGCGTTTAGCGCAGCTTTAAAGGACACTTCTGGGGCAGTCTATATGTCCCAGCCATTAAATGAAGCATACGCCTGAGGTTGATACAGTGCCTGACATTAAACTTTTTGCTGGTAACGCAACACCAAATCTCGCTAAGAAAATAGCTGACCGTCTATTTTGTAAACTAGGAGACGCAGATGTTGGCGTTTTCAGTGATGGTGAAATCAGTGTCCAGATAAACGAGAATGTACGTGGTGCGGATGTCTTCATCATTCAATCTACTTGTGCACCGACTAACGATAACCTAATGGAACTTATCGTAATGGTTGATGCACTTCGTCGTGCTTCTGCTGGACGTATTACAGCCGTTATCCCTTATTTCGGCTACGCTCGTCAAGATCGTCGCGTTAGAAGCGCCCGTGTGCCTATTACAGCTAAGGTTGTAGCAGACTTTCTCTCTAGCGTAGGAGTTGACCGCGTACTTACCTGTGATCTTCACGCTGAGCAAATCCAAGGGTTCTTCGATGTACCTGTTGATAACGTATTTGGTAGCCCTGTGCTACTTGAAGATATGTTAGATAAGAAACTTGAAAATCCTGTTGTCGTATCTCCAGATATTGGCGGTGTTGTTCGCGCACGTGCTGTCGCTAAACTGCTTGATGATTCAGATCTCGCTATTATCGATAAACGCCGTCCTCAAGCGAATGTTGCACAGGTTATGCATATTATTGGTGATGTACAAGGACGTGACTGTATTATCGTTGATGATATGATCGATACTGGTGGCACATTGTGTAAAGCGGCTGAAGCATTAAAAGAACATGGGGCAAACCGAGTATTTGCTTATGCGACACACCCTGTATTTTCTGGTAATGCAGCTAAGAACATTGCCGAATCTGTGATCGATGAAGTGATAGTGACAGACACTATTCCTCTAAGTAAAGAAATTCAGGCACTTGATAAAGTTACTCAGTTAACAATGTCGACCTTAATGGCTGAAGCTATTCGTCGCGTCAGCAACGAAGAATCCATATCCGCTATGTTCAAACACTAAGCTTTATGACTGAATACCAATAAAAAACGCACTCATGAGTGCGTTTTTTTATGTCTAAAATACATTTTTTTTATACATTATTAACAATAGCATTAAACTCTCTATCCTATCTAATCTTCTATAGGGAAGTCGGATTATTTTAACTTATTAAATTCAATCCAATAAAAAACCCGTCAAAAGACGGGTTTTTTATATTTGGCTGGGATACCAGGATTCGAACCTGGGGATGCCGAGATCAAAACCCGGTGCCTTACCGCTTGGCGATATCCCAATTTAACTTGTCAACAACATACCTGCACATTGTTTTAATTATGGTACGGGAAGAGAGACTTGAACTCTCACACCTTACGGCACCAGAACCTAAATCTGGCGTGTCTACCAATTCCACCACTCCCGCATTAAATATCATAATTTACATCTTGATATAGATGACAGTTAGTAATCTGGCGTGTCTAACATCAACACCACCACTCACACACTGAATATCATAATTTACATCTTAATATAGATGACAGTTAGCAATCTGGCGTATCTAACATCAACACCACCACTCACACTGAATATAATAATTTACATCTTGATATAGATGAAACGTATAAGATATTGTATATCTAACGTTAACGTAAAAATGGCTGGGATACCAGGATTCGAACCTGGGGATGCCGAGATCAAAACCCGGTGCCTTACCGCTTGGCGATATCCCAATCTAACTTGTCAACAAGACACTAGGCATCTTGTTTTAAAATGGTACGGGAAGAGAGACTTGAACTCTCACACCTTACGGCACCAGAACCTAAATCTGGCGTGTCTACCAATTCCACCACTCCCGCATTGTATCTATTCTACATTTCCAAACAATTTAGAGCTTGATTTAAATTTTAGCTGCATAGACAGATTTCACTCAAATTTAAATATTGCCTATATTGCTATAAATACAAGGCAATGTTATTTAAACATCAAGATAAAAAATGGCTGGGATACCAGGATTTGAACCTGGGAATGCCGAGATCAAAACCCGGTGCCTTACCGCTTGGCGATATCCCAATCTAACTTGTCAACAAGACACTAGGCATCTTGTTTTAAAATGGTACGGGAAGAGAGACTTGAACTCTCACACCTTACGGCACCAGAACCTAAATCTGGCGTGTCTACCAATTCCACCACTCCCGCATTAAATATCATAATTTACATCTTGATATAGATGACAGTTAGCAATCTTGCGTGTCTAACATCAACACCACCACTCACACACTGAATATCATAATTTACATCTTGATATAGATGTCAGTTAGTAATCTGACGTGTCTAACATCAACACAACAAAAACTGCATTGCTCTGTTTTATATCTAGAGAAGATGGTAGCAATAGCGGGACTTGAACCTGCGACCCCAGCATTATGAATGCTGTGCTCTAACCAGCTGAGCTATATTGCCAAATAACGTTTTAAAATGGCTGGGATACCAGGATTTGAACCTGGGAATGCCGAGATCAAAACCCGGTGCCTTACCGCTTGGCGATATCCCAATCTAACTTTTCAACAATATGCTAAGCATATTGTTTTAATAATGGTACGGGAAGAGAGACTTGAACTCTCACACCTTACGGCACCAGAACCTAAATCTGGCGTGTCTACCAATTCCACCACTCCCGCACTGATTATCATAATTTACATCTTGATTTAGATGACAGTAACAAAAATTTGATATCAGACATCAATATAAAATATTACTGTAACTCTTGTTTTATATCTTAGAGTAAGATGGTAGCAATAGCGGGACTTGAACCTGCGACCCCAGCATTATGAATGCTGTGCTCTAACCAGCTGAGCTATATTGCCATTGTTTCTTTTCCTCTCTTGTTGAGGAACGGGGCGTATTATGCTTATTCAGCTCATCGAGGTCAATAGCTTTTTTCGCTATTCTTAATGTTCACAATCGTTCGGCTATAACTTCACCAAAATGATGGCTAGATACTCAATTTAACGCCCTTCCAATCTCTGTATTCAATAAATATTAACATTAGTTAAAAACTAAACATAACAAACGACTCAATCACTCATTAAGCCGTCTTGAACGCAGATAGCAAAACTAATTACACGATAATATTATACATTAAAGAGGAAATGCATCACATCTCCATCTTTAACGATATAACTTTTTCCTTCAACTCTTAGTTTACCAGCCTCTTTTGCACCAGCCTCACCTTGATAGGTAATAAAATCATCATAGGCCATTACTTGTGCACGAATAAAACCACGTTCGAAATCAGTATGAATAACACCTGCTGCTTGAGGTCCTGTTGCTCCGACTGGAACAGTCCACGCCCGTACTTCTTTAACACCAGCGGTAAAGTATGTTTGCAAAGTTAATAAGTCATAACCCGCACGGATCACGCGATCTAAACCGGGTTCTTCTAGACCAAGGTCGGCCATAAACTCTTCACGCTCTTCAACTTCCATTTCTGCAAGTTCGGACTCTATCGCAGCACAAACAGCAACAACGACTGCATTTTCTTTCAAAGCAATATCACGAACAATATCTAAATGAGGGTTATTTTCAAAACCATCTTCAGCAACATTAGCAATATACATCGTCGGTTTAAGTGTCAAAAAGTTTAAGTAGGCTACTGCAGCCAATTCTTCTTTACTGAGGTCCATTGAACGCAACATATTGCCTTGGTCAAGCTCTGGACGCATCTTTTCAAGCACTGTAACTTCGAATTTAGCCTCTGAATCACCACCTTTAGCTCGTTTGGCTTGACGCATAATAGCACGCTCGCAAGAATCGAGATCTGCTAATGCTAATTCTGTGTTAATCACTTCAATGTCATCAGCAGGTGAAACTTTATTCGCTACATGAACAATATTGTCATCATTAAAACAACGAACCACATGACCAATCGCATCTGTTTCGCGGATATTAGCTAAAAATTTATTACCGAGTCCTTCGCCTTTAGAAGCGCCAGCAACGAGACCTGCAATATCGACAAACTCCATTGTCGTGGCTAATATACGCTCAGGATTAACAATTTTGGCTAATTCATCTAAACGAACATCCGGCACAGGTACGACGCCGGTATTTGGCTCAATAGTACAAAAAGGAAAGTTAGAGGCTTCAATACCTGCTTTAGTTAATGCATTGAATAAGGTTGATTTACCTACGTTTGGCAAGCCTACGATGCCACATTTAAAACCCATATTGTTTACCTTTAATATCAATTACAAACTAACAATAGCACTCGTTAGTTAAGTTACTTATTAAAAGCCGCAACAAGCGACTTAATCAAATTTGGTCCAACTTTAATCACACATAATGAATGAGGTAAAGAGGCATTTATTACTTTTAAATCTTATAGGAATGCAGTCGGTTCATGGCCTTAGCCATACTATCATTAAATAGCACTTCTGTTGATCTCACTGCCTCATCAATAATGGTTTCAATCGCTGTCTGCTCTACTGCTGGCGCTTTACCCAAAACATAGTTACTGACTTGATTTTTATCACCTGGATGACCGATACCAATACGAAGTCGGTAAAATCCTTTGTCATTTGCCAAGCTAGCGATGATATCCCGCAAACCATTATGGCCACCATGTCCACCTCCAAGTTTAAACTTGGCAATACCAGGCTCCATATCCAATTCGTCATGAGCAACTAAAATTTCATCAGCTTCGATACCGAAAAAGTTAGCCATCGCCCCGACAGATTTACCACTTAAATTCATAAATGTTGACGGTATAAGCAAACGCACGTCTTTTCCATGTAAAGTCACTCTAGCCGTTAAGCCGTAGTATTTACTATCAGCGGTTAACGTCGCGCTGCACACTCTAGCCAACTCTTGTACGTACCATGCACCAGCATTGTGCCGAGTGTATGCATACTTTTCACCTGGATTTGCAAGTCCAACTATCAGTTTTATGTTACTCATACTGTCTATTCTTTCGTTAGTTACGATTTATAACAAAAAACATTTTAACCTCGACATACTCGCCAACCTTAAAATGAGGTACCGATAAAACGCGGCATTTTAACACTCTATGCTCAAGTCAACAAACGATAAGAAAATTAACCTTTTATTTAAGCCCCATAGCATACTTAAGCACTTGTTTTTTAATGGGAGAGTTAATATTTGCTACTTTTAGGGCCACATTTCGTATTAACTTCAATGGCAAAATTTCATTACTAAACCCTGCGTAGAATACATCCATTGCCGTCATCATTAGTTGGTTATCTTTATAACGGCTTTTTTCATATGAAGCCAAAGCTTCCTCTTCCCACCAAGACTCACCTTGACAAATCTTAGACGCAACCATGGAAATTAAGGCATCAACATCTTTAAAGCCAATATTAACGCCTTGGCCAGCCAATGGGTTAATTGTATGGGCTGCATCGCCTAAGATCACCAGATTATCGGCGTAATAAGACTGTGCATGGCGTCGACTAAGTGAAAAACTGCCCTGTTGCAACACCTCAAAGTCCCTAGCTAATCTAGCTGGAAAATGTTGTTTGATTTGTTCGGCTAGTGCCTGATTATTCATTTGAGAAAGTTGTGCAATTCGACTCGCATCATCATACCAAACTAAAGAGGCATTATTGCCCGGTAATGGTAATAATGAACGAGGTCCATTTGCGGTAAATTGCTGCCAAGTGACATCGTGATATTGAGTTGTTTTAATGTTGATTAGCATGGCAGATTGGGCGTAATCCCAACCTGTTGATCCAATCCCTGCCCACTGTCTAACTTGTGAGTTAGCTCCATCAGCCCCTACGAGTAACGCCGCCTCTATGCAACGTCCATCATGAAGATGAAGTTGAACGGCTTTATCTCTACGACTAAAACGTTCAACCGTAATAGGGCATAATAATTCGATATTATCAAAAGCCTCAAATTGTTGCCAAAGCGCCAACTGAATGAGGCGATTCTCAACGAT
Organism: Shewanella sp. VB17; assembly: GCF_013248905.1. Lineage (NCBI taxonomy): Bacteria > Pseudomonadati > Pseudomonadota > Gammaproteobacteria > Alteromonadales > Shewanellaceae > Shewanella > Shewanella sp. VB17. The sequence continues at coordinate 1,463,123 of NZ_JABRVS010000001.1, read as the reverse complement.
ATGACCAAGATGAGTCATGCCGATTTGATCAGCATGAAATTGGGCCATAACACCATCTATTTCCCACGTTTCCAAGCCTAAATATACCGCTCTTCTCATCTGAGTTAGCGGTGTTAAGGCTCCGAGACGATCCAGTAAATTTTCCGACGCTACACTCACTGCCGAAACGCGAATATCGATTGCTTGCTTATCACTATAAGCCTTGGGCTGAAATGCTTCGATAACAGCAACATTTAACCCTAACTGCGCTAAACCAATAGCTGTAGCTGCGCCAATCATGCCTCCACCAAGGATGACGACATCTTTGCTTATAACCTTAACTTGTGGTTCATTCACGATTGGCTCCCCATACTAACATCTCTTTTTATCAGAATTTAAACCGTTAACTGTGATGACAGAAATATTGACAATTCACCATACGTATCTCAAACAATTACCCCACGTAAACTGAGATAGATTATGCCCTATATCAATATCCGACGGAAATATCAGTCTATTTTAGAGTACTCAACAGAGTCAATATCGATGAATATTCTTATTCCATCATGATAAAAATGAGCAAAACCTCACCGTTTTCAGTAACAAATTAGCCATAACAAAGAAAAAAGTTGGCTCGAAATAGATATTTTTCAATAAAAAAGCCCAAAAGCTGGTCAGTACCTTGTTCAAGAGGTAAAATGTTGCGCTATTTTTCCCGTGGTTCCAAGAGTGACGTAAACTGATGAGTAAAAAACTCCATATTAAAACTTGGGGCTGTCAGATGAATGAGTATGACTCATCAAAGATGGCCGATCTAATGGATGAGTATAAAGGATATACGCTAACAGACGATCCTGCAGAGGCCGACATTCTCTTGCTAAATACCTGTTCTATTCGTGAAAAGGCTCAGGAAAAAGTGTTCCATCAACTTGGGCGCTGGAAAAAATTAAAAGACAAAAAACCAAATCTCATTATTGGAGTAGGCGGTTGTGTTGCTTCACAAGAAGGTCAAGTCATTAAAGATCGCGCCCAATGCGTAGATTTAATTTTCGGCCCTCAAACATTACACCGTTTACCTGAGATGATTGATCAAATCAAACATGGGGGCAAAGCCGTTATCGACATCAGTTTCCCTGAAATTGAAAAATTCGATCGCCTACCTGAACCACGTGCTGATGGTCCAAGTTCATTTGTTTCTATCATGGAAGGATGCAGTAAATATTGTTCTTTTTGTGTTGTACCTTACACTCGTGGTGAAGAAGTCAGTCGTCCACTAGACGACATTATTCTTGAAATCGCGCAACTTGCAGAACAAGGTGTACGTGAGGTCAATCTATTAGGCCAAAATGTTAATGCTTATCGTGGTACAACCCATGACGATGACATCTGTACCTTTGCAGAGCTGCTTCGTTATGTTGCTGCGATCGATGGGATCGACAGATTACGCTTTACCACCAGCCACCCAATTGAGTTTACGCAAGATATTATTGATGTTTATGAAGACACGCCTGAACTCGTTAGTTTTCTTCATTTACCGGTACAATCAGGTTCTGATAGAATTCTAACTCAGATGAAACGTGGTCACATGGCTATCGAATATAAATCTATTATTCGTCGCCTGCGCAAAGCACGCCCAGACATACAAGTCAGCTCTGATTTTATCATAGGTTTCCCCGGCGAATCTAAGCAAGATTTTGCAGACACAATGAAATTAATCGAAGATATTCAGTTCGATCATAGCTTCAGCTTCATTTACAGCGCACGTCCAGGCACACCGGCATCAGATCTACCTGATGATGTGAGCCTCGATGAAAAAAAAGAACGTTTAGCTATTTTACAAGACAGGATCACCCAGCAAGCCATGCGTTATAGTCGCCAAATGTTAGGCACTGTTCAGCGTATTTTAGTCGAAGGACCTTCGGTCAAAAACCCCATGGAACTTAGAGGACGTACTGAAAATAGTCGCGTTGTTAATTTCGAAGCCGATCCTAGACATATAGGCAGCTTTGTTGACGTAGAGATTGTCGATGTATATACCAACTCGCTACGAGGTATCTTTATTTGTGGCGAAGATGAAATGGCACTTCGTCGTTCCCTGCAACCTTCGGATATTGTTGCAAAACATAAAAAAGATGATGAAATAGGTGTTACTCAGTATATTCCTTAATACACATTCAATGAGAAAAGCGGCACAATTTATGCCGCTTTTTTTATCTAATGAATCACTGTTTACTCATAAATAGAATTAGCAATTGTCCTATTTCACTCGTAAACTGTAGTATAAGTTTACGCCCATTTGGAGTTGTTTTTGTCTAACAAGCTAACCACGCTTACTTTGTACCTTGAGCCTGCTGATACTCGACGTTTATTATCTCTGTGCGGACCTTACGATGACAACATTAAACAATTAGAACGCCGAATGGGTGTTGAAATTAGCTATAGAAATAATCATTTTCAAATTGTAGGTGAGCCAAAAATCTGCTTAAGCGTAAATAATTTACTTAAAACGCTTTATGTCGAAACTCAATCTCTCAAAGGCAGTACACCTGATCTAGAACCTGAACGTGTACACCTTGCGATTCAAGAGGCGGTAAACCATGAGGTTGAATTACCGAAAAATGATAAAGATCTCTATATAAAAACAAAGCGAGGTGTCATTAAACCTCGTAATCCAAACCAAAACCATTATGTTACCAATATTATCAACCATGACATCAGTTTTGGTATAGGGCCTGCGGGAACAGGAAAAACATATCTAGCAGTGGCTGCTGCAGTCGATGCATTAGAGCGCCAACAAGTACGCCGTATATTGCTAACTCGTCCCGCAGTTGAAGCCGGAGAAAAGCTTGGTTTTTTACCAGGCGATCTCAGCCAAAAGGTAGATCCTTATCTGCGTCCATTATATGATGCACTGTTTGAAATGCTAGGATTTGAAAAAGTTGAGCACTTAATAGAGCGTAATATAATCGAAGTGGCCCCACTGGCATATATGCGCGGCCGCACGCTCAATGACGCATTTATTATTCTCGATGAAAGTCAAAATACAACCGTAGAACAAATGAAAATGTTTTTAACTCGCATTGGTTTTAATTCTCATGCAGTGATCACGGGTGATATCACTCAAATAGATTTGCCTAAACATCAAAAATCAGGACTATGCCACGCTATCGAAGTATTAAGTGAAATCGAAGAGATCAGTTTTAATTTTTTTCAAGCAAAAGATGTCGTTCGTCATCCCATTGTCGGCAAAATAGTTGAAGCTTATGAAAAATATGAACAGCGTGCTCAAATAGTTAACCCTAAGCATGATAATCAACAAAAACGACAGGAAACAGCAGAAAAATGAGTCACCTTTGCACAGATTTTAAGCTAGAGCTGGATCTTCAAATAGCGACTGACAACGATAGTCTACCCACACAAGAAAACGTTGAACTTTGGGTGCTAACCGCACTCAAAAACACAATGACAGAAGCTGAATTAACAATACGTATTGTCGATGTGATAGAAAGTCAGCAGCTTAATCATACCTATAGAGGTAAGGATAAACCAACCAATGTTCTTTCATTCCCATTCGACGCCCCGCCAGAAATAGACATCCCTTTACTTGGTGATTTAGTCGTCTGTGCATCGGTTGTTGAACACGAAGCAATACAACAAAACAAGTCATTGCAAGCACATTGGGCTCACATGATTGTACATGGTTGTCTTCATCTGCTAGGGTATGATCATATTAACGATGCCGAAGCTGAAGAAATGGAGTCAATAGAGACTCAACTTATTGAAAGCTTAGGTTTTAACAATCCATACAAGGAGCTGTAACAGGTCAATATTTAGCAATACAATGCTAAATGTTTTAGACTGAGAAAAACTATGAGTGATGATATCCCACCGAGTACCAGCGCCCAGAAAAAGAGCTGGTTAGAGAAAGTAAGTCAGTTGTTTCAGGGCGACCCCCAAAGTCGCGATGATCTTGTTGAAGTGATCCACGATGCAGAACTGCGTGAAGTGATATCCGAAGATACACGAGAGATGATTAAAGGCGTCTTAGAAGTATCAGATCTACGAGTTAGGGACATTATGATCCCCAGAGCGCAGATTGTGGCGCTGCAAATAGATGATTCAGTAACTGAACTACTCTCTACTGTCATAGGAACTTCCCATTCTCGTTTCCCTGTGATTAACGAAGATAAAGATCACATTGAAGGTATTTTACTTGCAAAAGACTTACTCCCATATGGGTTTAAAAACAATGATGAGCCTTTCTCACTAGGGCAAGTTATCCGGCCGGCCGTCGTGGTACCTGAAAGTAAGCGAGTAGAAGTACTTCTCAAAGAATTCCGTTCCCAAAGATATCATATGGCAATCGTCGTCGATGAATATGGTGGAGTCTCTGGACTGGTCACCATTGAAGATATTCTCGAAGAAATTGTGGGTGAAATCGAAGATGAATTTGATCATGACTCCTCAGAAGAAACTGAAGTACGTAAAGTCAGTAGCTTTGTTTATATGATCAAAGCGTTAATGCCAATTGAAGACTTTAATAATGCCTTCAATACCCAATTTAGTGACGAAGAGTTCGATACAGTTGGCGGTTTAGTCTCTCATGCCTTTGGACACCTACCAGAGCGTAATGAGAAGGTGATTATCGATGACATTGAATTTACAGTTATTAATGCAGATACACGTCGATTGCTGCAACTTAGAGTTAAGCTCCCCGATCCTAATACCGAAGAGAAAAGCGCATAGCACTTTTTAAAACTCGGTAGACTTTTATGATGAGGCTTAAATGCTGAATAAACTTCGGGCATTTGCCCATTGTCCTAAAATACGTCTGATACTGGCATACCTTGCAGGTGCCAGTACTGCACTGTCTTTTGCTCCCTATTCAATATGGCCAGTCTATTTGATCGCCATGGCATCTGCCCTGCATATAAGCAGAATATTATCGCCAAAAGAAAGTGCTACTTTTTGGCTGAGTTTTGGTTTTGGCTGTTTCTCAGTGGGAATAAGCTGGGTCCATGTCAGTATCGACAAATTTGGTGGACTTCCACTCGTCGCTTCCATAGGATTAATGGCTATTCTGGCTTTTTATCTGGCACTTTACCCAGCATTAGCTGGTTATTTATTACAAAAGCTATCACCCAAAACTGCGTTTACAAGAAATATTCTTCTTTTTCCAGCACTATGGACACTTACTGAATGGGCAAGAGGCTGGGTTCTAACTGGATTTCCTTGGTTATGGGCGGGTTACTCTCAAACAGAAGGGCCGATAAAGGATATTGCCAGTGTTATCGGGGGGCTGGGGCTGAGTTATCTTATCGCAATGCTAGCAGGTGCCTTGGCACTGTGTTTACAAAAACGCTGGTACAGCCTAGCTGTTTTAGTGCCTCTTTTAGCCATTGGAACTTACCTAAGTCCTCTGCTCTCAACTGTTGAGCCTAAAGGTGGAACAATTAAAGTCACCTTAGTACAAGGTAACATTTCACAAAGCATGAAATGGCAACCAGAAACATTGTGGCCTACGATGCTTAAATATATGGATCTCTCTCGTCCAGAATTTACTGATACCGATATATTTATTTGGCCGGAATCTGCGATCCCAGCTCCTGAATCTATCGTGGCAGATTTTCTTGATAATACCAAAAAAGTCGCAATCCTAAACAATACAGCCATCATTACAGGCATCATTAGTAAACAACAAGATGACTTTTATAACTCACTGATTGTACTTGGAGAGGATGACACATCAGAACAAAGCTTAACTGATGGTTCAATAGAAAATAGCAATAAATACAACAAACACCACTTGTTACCTATTGGTGAATACGTTCCTTTTGAATCCTTACTCAGACCCATAGCCCCATTTTTTAATCTCCCCATGTCATCCTTTAGCAGAGGCGAATATCAACAAACAAACTTAACTGTCATTGGTCACAAAATTGCCCCAGCCATCTGTTTTGAAATTGCATTCCCTGAACAATTAAGAGCAAACGTTAATGCAGATACAGAACTCCTTCTCACTGTATCTAATGACGCGTGGTTTGGTCATTCGAACGGACCATTACAGCATATGGAGATAGCCCAAATGCGTTCAATTGAGCTAGGTCGCCCGTTAGTCAGGGCAACCAATAACGGCGTAACTGCTGTAGTCGATGAACGTGGAAATATTACTCATCAACTACCACAGTTTCAGTCTGGTGTTCTCATGGCTGAGATCCCATTAATGAAAGGTGCGACAGCGTTTTCTAAATGGGGACAATGGCCAATCCTGATATGGTCATCATTCTTGCTTATCCTATTCTTTTATAGATATTTCACAAAGCAATAACAAATGACGTGACGCCTTATAAAAATACCCGCCACTGCGGGTATTTTTACATGACTAATGACTAACTCTAGATTTAGACAATAAATTGATTCAACAAACCTTCCTGCTCTTTGACATGTTCAAGTTGTACACTGGCAGAAATTCTTGACTGCTCTGCATTCTCAGCAACCTCCTGAGAAAAATCCCTAATATTAGTGGTATTCTTATTCATCTCTTCAGCTACATGGCTTTGCTCTTTCGCTGCACCAGCAATTTGTAGATTCATATCGGTGATTTCTTCAATACTTCTACGGATATCATTTAACGTATCATTTGCAGTCTTAGCCTTTTCAACTGTTGTCACTGTCGTATTCCGACTTTCAGCCATCACACTCACCACACAAGCAACCCCAGATTGTAGCTTCTCTATTTTCTCTTTTATCTCTGAAGTTGACTCTTGAGTACGTGCAGCCAAACTACGAACTTCATCTGCAACAACTGCAAATCCTCTACCAGACTCTCCAGCTCTTGCAGCCTCAATCGCTGCATTAAGTGCTAACAGATTCGTTTGACCTGCAATCTCATTAATCACACTTAATATTGACTCTATACTAACCGTATCGGCTTCAAGCTCTTTAACGGCAACAACTGCTTTCTCTATCTGTACAGACAGATGTTCAATTGACTCTGTGGTTTCTAATACTGCTTTAGTGCCGTCTGTCACGGCATTATCAGCTTCTTGTACCGCAGTGGCTGCACCTTGAGCATTCTGTGCTACTTCTGAAGCCGTCATTGCCATCTCATGCATAGCCGTTGCGAGCATCTCTACTTCTTGTGTCTGAAGCCCCATTGCTTTTGTCGCTGAACTAGCCCCCAAAAGCATACTCTCAGAGCTTACATTCACTTCTCCACCGATCGCTTTAACTTTTTGAATGATTTCCTGAAGCTTGACAGCAAAACTATTAAAATTACTCGCTAGAGTAGCAAATTCTACATCGGAGTCTGTACTCAATCTTCGAGTAAGATCCCCATCTCCTGTTGAAACATCTGCCATCGCTTTATTTAACGTTTCCAAGGGTTTCATCAAACGACTAATGATCCCACTGATAAGCAGGGTTGCCATCACCAAAGACAACAGTGAATACAAAATCGCATCATTTCTTAACTCACTTGCGGCAGCAAATATGATACTTTCATTCAACACGATGCCTAAAGTCCAATCTAAGCCTGACAGCGGACTAAAGTTTACAATATGCACTCGTCCATCGATTGTGACTTCATTAAATGCTGTTGTAGTGTCTAATGCTTCACCAAAAAATTTACTCATCGATTGCCCATTTTGTGTGACATCAGGATGAGCAATAAAATTACCTTTTTTACCAACAATAAAGGCATAACCAGCATCAAACAAATGAGCTTCATTACTAATTTTAGCCAAACTTTCCAGACTCACATCAGTAAACAATGCCCCTTTAAATTGGCCATTTTCAAATAATGGAGCAGAAACAGATACCAAGATATCTCCAGTAGTTGCATCCGCATAAGGCTCAGTAAATAATTGCTTGCCTTGTTTTTGAGCTTCTTGATACCACATTCTTTTACGCGGATCATAACTAGAACCTGGATCCCAAGCTGGATCATTGCCAACAAAATGACCGGTATCAAGACCCATTCCAGCTAAGATAAAATGTTGCTTTATCACAGGTTGATTTAGAATATCTAAGAAGTGCTCATCAGAAAAATCTGCCTGTAATAAAGACGCCGCATAAGCCGTTAGATTCGCTTTTTCAAACATCACTGCTTCAATGTTACTTGTCATTGAACCAGCAAGCTCAGCCACACTACTCGTGACTTGTTCTTCTAATTGACCTTTAATTTTAATATATTGATAAGTCGATAATGAACCTAGAGATAAAGTTAAAATCAAACTCACTGCAATCACTATTTTATGAACAAATCGCATTTTCTCCCCCCCATAGACACACATAAACTAGCAACTAATGACTCTGATTCTATCAAAAGCTCTCTAAGTACAGTACAGACGACGATCCAATGACCGTAAAAAAATAATTTACGAACGTAAGTATAGTAAAAATTGATAATAAGTAAGAGAAGAATACAAAATTGCTTAAATATTTAATATGATTAATATTATGTGACTTGATAAGGACTTAGACACGGTCATAGCCAATATATCAATAGTTTCCTCTAGGGTGAGCCATCAAGCGCTGTCAAAAAATTGGGATAAATATGTTAAAAAGTGACCGAGCCTCTAGTCCGTTAATGGAACAGTGTAATCGGCCCTTATTTGATAAATATTCAAAATAGAGCCATTAGCTAGTCAGTGCGATATGATCCGGTAAAAATCACCATAAAGTGCTCTCTATTTACCTTGAAGAAAAAGCGCTTGAATGTTTTTTAGATCCCCTTTACCTTCAGCAATTTCATCAGGAGTTAGCCCCGAAACTTCATGAGGGAAAACCAGCCACTCATCAGACTCATGGATACTGTAGTCAGGCTTTAGCGCCACTGCAGTATTTTTAGGCTTGTAATAAGGGCAAGCAATACGAATATCTTTAGGCATATTTAATCGCATTAAATCACTCAAATTTTCTTTAAGCGCATGAATACTACGACCTGAATCGAAAACATCATCAACAATTAATAAACCATCATCAGCATTAGCGTTCTCAACAATATAATGTAAACCGTGTACTTTGATCTGCTTATTTTGCTTATCTGTACCAATGCCGTAGTAAGACGAAGTACGCACCGCAATATGATCGGTTTCAACCTTTTTGAAATCAAAATATTCTTGAACTGCGATACCAATTGGAGCACCACCACGCCAAATACCAACAATAAACTGTGGACGAAAACCGCTCTCATATACTTGTGCTGCTAAGCGAAATGAATCCTCAAGTAGCTCTTGAGCTGTAATATATCGTTTATCTGACATCGAACCATTCTCATTTTGTTGTTCATATAATGTAAGGTAGGTGAGCTCGCCACAAAAATAGCTTTATTCAGCACCTACCAGATTTGGGAGCAACATTTTAAACTAACAATGCGATTGATGCTCTATTTAAAGTGAAAAACTGCCTATTGGAACATACTTTATATTATTTTTTATACTAAAGAACTTGATTTAAAAAGATTATTAATACTTATAAAATAAATAAACTCACGTCACCCATACTCTAATCAGACTCGCATACCTTAAGCTTACAGGTTGAAAAAAACTATTTACTGCGTACTTTATGGATCACCGACACACACACCAATGCCAACGCACCAGCAATAACGCCAAATAATGCATTAAGCAGACTAGGAGTAATGAAGGAAAGTACAGGTCCAACAACGGCTAGCCCTGCCACTAAACTAGCGACATCAATAAACAGCTCACTCACCGCATGCAAACCATGCGTTAAAATGCCACCACCAACCATAAACATAGCCACAGTACCAACCACAGTCAGCCCTTTCATCAGATAAGGAGCAGTATTGACTAAACAGGCGCCAAACCAACGTCCAAATCGAGTCAATAAGCCCCCACCCTCTCTTCTGTTTAGATATAAGCCCAGATCATCCAATTTAACTATTCCAGCCACTAAACCGTAGACGCCAATCGTCATCACTAACGCAATGAAAGACAAAGTGAATACTTGAATCAGAAAACTAGCATCAGCCACAATACCCAGAGTGATCGCGATGATCTCAGCTGACAAGACAAAATCAGTACGGATCGCACCTTGAATTTTTTCCTTTTCATAAGCAGCTAAATCATCAACGACTAGAATAATATCTTGCCCCTCATCAACTTGCTTTATGCCCTTTTGGACATAACTATGGTGGAGCTTCTCAAAGCCTTCAAAGCAAAGAAATAGTCCACCAAACATAAGCAGAGGCATAACAGCTTGAGGAATAATCGCACTAATAAGCAACGCTGCTGGCACTAAAATACATTTATTCCTCAACGAGCCTAGGGCAACAGCCCATACTACCGGCAGCTCTCTGTCGGCACTAACACCAGCAACTTGCTGCGCGTTAAGCGCTAGGTCATCACCTATTACTCCAGCCGTCTTTCGCGCCGCAACCTTACTCATCAAAGCAACATCATCTAAAATAGTCGCAATATCATCCAGCAATGTCAGTAAGCTCGCTCCAGCCATAAATACTCCTACAAGTGATCCACTGCACATTTAATGTAATGGCGTCTAAAAAATGGTTATTCAAACGAATAGAAACCGATTATCTCATTAAGTCGAATGACAGCGTTATTTCCCACAAAATAGCGTTAAAAATGCGAGGATAATACTGAAGTTACGATTCTACAAAGGTATAATATACCCAAGCGACTTCAAGCCACTGAATTAAGAATATTTAAGTGACTTGAGTATAAACAATATTTTACTAAGTCCCCCTACAGGAAGCTAGTATGACACAAGATGAAATGAAAAAAGCCGCAGGTTGGGCAGCACTTAAATACGTAGAAAGTGACAGTATAGTGGGTGTTGGCACAGGTTCTACCGTCAATCACTTTATCGATGCCCTAGCAACAATGAAGGCCGATATTGAAGGTGCAGTGTCTAGCTCTGAAGCATCAACACAAAAAATGAAAGCCCTTGGGATCCCTGTGTTTGATCTTAATTCTGTCAATGAAATTTCTGTTTATATCGATGGCGCAGATGAAATCAATGGCCATATGGACATGATCAAAGGCGGGGGAGCCGCACTGACTCGTGAAAAAATTGTCGCAGCCGTTGCTGCTAAGTTTATCTGTATTGTTGATAACACCAAACAAGTGGATATTTTAGGTGAGTTCCCACTGCCTGTTGAAGTTATCCCTATGGCGCGTTCATATGTTGCACGCCAATTGGTTAAATTAGGTGGAGATCCTGTATACCGCGATGGAGTGCTCACTGATAACGGTAATATTATTATTGATGTATACAACATGAAAATAATGGATCCCAAGAAACTTGAAGAACAGATCAACCAAATCGTCGGCGTGGTGACTAACGGCTTATTTGCTAAACGCGGAGCAGATATTCTGTTAGTCGGTACCCCAGATGGCGTTAACACGGTTAAATAATCCGCTCTATTGCTGCTTGTCATTAGGTGCTACGTATTTAGGGCCACATACACAGACCACCTTAACGGGTGACGTTCTGTGTATGGGATACTTCTCTAACCAATAGCCATTGATGCTAAACATCTTCACTATATCAAACAAAGTGATCTCAGTTACTGTAGATTGCATTATCAATCACAGAACGAGACACGCGAAGCTTGCTGCCGCATATAGGTTGTTTCTATACACCCGTTCTATTAGAAATACAGAAAATCTACCCTCATACGCAAATAGCCACTAAATGCTTACACTGCCACCTGTAGGCAAGTATTCAAGACGGTCACCTAATACTTTTTTGAGTATTCCATAGGCTTTCATCCCAGTGCAGTGACCTGTATATAATTTATCGATAGGGTAACTGAGTAATATTTCACCCATTGCTTCAATGTCTTTTTTACTCCCACCGATGCTATTAAATAGAGGGAGGCCCACTAGATGAAAACCGCCCACAACAGCTTTAATACGTGTATTTGGAAATAACTGAATTGTGGTCTCTATCATATTGAGAACACCACTATGGGCACAACCAGTAAAGATAATGACGCCGTCATGTTCTTTCACTATCAGTAATAATTCGTGTTCGAATACATCTAAATGGCAATCATCGCCCTTGTGAGTAAAAAGATACTTATTTCCCTCTGGGCGTGGATATTTATTGCTGATCTCGGTGACGATAAAGATATTGGGATATATTTCCGTCAGCGTGTTGATAAATTTGAACCTTTGAGGCGCTTGGCTAAACATCTTTTTATTGATGCTGACGTTACGCTTAAAGCCGAAAGATTTAAAGAGGTACTCAGTGTCTTCACAGTCTCGAAAGTATACCGGAGCTTGAATGTTCCGTGTTAGAAAATGCGTAACCCCATTGCAATGATCATGATGGCGATGTGAGATCACTGCCGCATCAACCTCTTGAATATTGATGTTAAGTAATTCAGCATTATCACAAAAGGCTTGGCTGTTACCGGCATCAAATAATATTTGCTTGCCCATTGTTGTGGCATGGAACGACAGCCCTCTTTCGACCGTGAGATCAGGTCTATTATCGAGTCGTGTGTTTTCAACTAAAGTGGTCAGTTGCATTCTCTTCCTATTATTTATTATTATTTTTTATTTAAATGTGTCTCATTCTCTGCAGAGCAGATTTTTCATCACTTTTGTCACACATAGGGGTTATTTAGGCGCGCCCTCACCCTTTTTATAGGCAGTGATCCCTTGGGGTAATTGATACCAGCTGGGAGTTTCACTGATAAAAATATGAAGACTTGGCGCAAAACTTGTGTCAACTGAAGCGCCCACGGGCTTAAGTTTTAGCTTAATGAGCTCGGGGGTCTGCGGATTATAGTGATAAATTCTTGTCCCGCATTGAGGGCAAAACTTGGCTCTGTTTTCATTGCCACTTTCTGCGATACGGCTCCATTGCTTCATTTCACCAGTAAACTCGATAGCACTACGTGCAACGACCGCAGTAATACTAAAAGGACTGGTCGAGAGCTTTTGGCACTCTTGACAATAACAAGCGATCACCCTTTGAGGTGGGACTGTTAACTGATAGCTGACTTGACCGCATTGACATGAAGCTTTGATGGGGTATTCCATTTCGACTATCCTCACTGCCTGCAAACGCCTACTATCGCGATTTCACAGAGCAAACCAACATAAATAGATATAAAATGTCATCGTGAATAATGCAGCTTACCACTTAATAGCAATCAGTTTCTGCAAAAATGTACTCATCTTTGGTCGTTCAATATCAAAATGTCACTCTTTATCTCAATTCACCATTGGCATCCTCTGTGTAAGTGGTCGCATTGTTCTGGCACTCAAGAAATCATCGAGATCCGGCTCTTTTATGGTTGCGAGACAAGGTGCTAACTATATTTGAACACAGTTAACTCCAACCACTTCATGAGCACTCTTTTCTTTCTAAATCGAAGTCATTATCTGACGATGTCAATCATTGGCTAAGTGCCACAAGTAACGATAATATGTCCTCTGGTTAGGCTGTCAGAATATAGACTGATCTGAGATAGAGTAACGACCTATCTCTATGCAATAGAATAGTTATACTATCCCACGTGTCAGCTAAGAGAACCTGATTATTTATCTAGGGTACTGGCATACTGCAGAGAGGCCATCACGGGAACGAACTCAGTAATTGAATAGCTAGCTGCACCACTTTTCACGAAAGGATCTGCCTCTAACATCTCGATGAGCACTTGCTCTGTAGCATGTTGTGATAACAATACTCCCCCCGTTCTCGGGACTTTTCGCCCTCCAAACATGAGTTTATTTGATTTATATTCTTGTTCAAGATACAACTTATGCTGCTGCGTCAATTCAGGGGTAATTTTATTCATGTTGGTAAAAGTCATATCTACTAAAAACATATTTTCCTCGCAATTTTATTTAATTAATATACAGTGCTACTACTTTCGTAGCGTAACGCTACTTTTTTAGAAGCGCAAGAGTTATGACTATTTCACAACAAAAAAATGCTGTTCGAGGATCAAGCACGGGCATTCCAATCATGGCTTTATTTGATTTGCTTGGCCGTAAATGGAATATGAGGATAATGTGGGAGCTTCGCAGCCAGGCTCTAAGTTTTAGAGCCTTACAACAAGATTGTGGCGGTCTCTCTCCCTCAGTATTAAATAATCGCATCAAACAACTCAGCCAAGCTAATCTGCTTGTTACAACCTCTGCGGGTTATGAGCTCACAGGACTAGGTCTATCACTGATGAACACCTTAGATCCACTAAGAGATTGGGCCACACAATGGCATGCCAAAAAATGTTGAAATAAACTCACCATGGTATGCAGACTGACCATTTTTACTCAGTGAGTACTTTTATGCTTAATTGCGGCCAAGACTGAAAAGTGCCAACCGCATATAGGATACCAATAAATAAGCAAATGCCTGAGCTGATTAACCAAAATAACACACCCAAAGTGAACCAAAGCAGCGAGACCGCTACAAGCCGAACCTATAATTAAACATTTATTCTTTCCTGAATCCACAATAATGTCCTAAATAATTAGTGTCCAATTATGCCCAAGTCACATCAAAATGCTCATGTGAGTATCAATTCCAAACACTTTAAACCAAAACTAAACCCAATCGTTAATCCAAAAACCAGTGGAACTCACGATATCATCTGTCGACCGTCCACTTCAATAAACAGCTCAAACATTAATCAGGTATTCACCTGATATGCAGTGAACTAACGACCATATAATATATTTACTTCAATATCTTTTCGATAATTTAAAGGAGTTATTATGTCCACATCAATTGGGTTAGAAAGCACTAGATCTAATAACATTAATGACTTAGGTGGAAGTTACAATACTCAAAATATCAATAATTCAAAAGAAATGCTAAATCAAACGGTAGATTGGTTTTCTGGAGAAAGTAAAAATGATGCTATAAAGTACTTATCAGCTCTTACTCACCCCAAAGATGACAATGATTTATTATCTTCATTCATGAATCTAAAAGATATTGTTTCTCCTGCATATAAAGATAGATTTGAAACAGAAAAAACGTTAAATGGGCAATCAAAACTGTCATTAATCACAGGTAAACATACCTTTGTTTTTGAATGTAAATCAACAATATCATCTATAAAAAAATCAGCAAACAGCGCTACTGAAAATGCTAAAAACACACCAGCCCAAGAACGTTTAATAGAGGCCGAAAAACAGTTAGCCATAGCCAAGTCAAAAGAGAGTATCGCTGAAAAAGCAGATGCTCGTGCTAAAGAAAACGTCACTGAGAAGTCCATCTCTGCGGTTGTAGCAGCAGCAAAGCTTGCTATCCCAGCTGAAGCGGCTCAAGCGGCCACTGCAGCTGCTGCTGAAGCCGACGCTGCATTAAGTGCGGCGACTGCAGCAACCGCAGCGGCATCTGGTATCCTTGGTGCTGCAACGGTGGCTGAAACTGCAGCCACTGCAACATTAGCTGCTGCAACAGCTGATCTGGCCGCTGCAACGGCAGCCCTAGCAGCAGCAATTGCATCGAATGCTATCCCAGGATGGGATTTTGGTCCTTCAGAGGCCGCGACAGCCGCCGCAACGGCATGGGTTACAGCAGCAACTGCAACAGAAACAGCTGCTGCAGGTGTTGCCACTGCAGCAACAGCAGCAGAGTCCGCTGCACTCACCGCTGAATCCACTGCGGGGACCGCAGAAGAAACAGCAGCAGCGACAAGTGAAATTGCCACTGCTGCTGCAGAAGCTGCATCTGCTAAGCTTGCTGTTGCCACAAGTAAAAGCGCTGTAGCTGGAGTAAAACTAGCAGAAGCGACGGCTGCTAAAACAAACACCGCACGAGAATTGACAGCTGCTAAATCAGCAGAAAGTACTGCACAAAGAGAATACGATGCGGCAAAGGCTGCATGCCCACAAATCAGCCAAGCCACAGGGACGCTATCACTTCTCGATGTGCTTAATTCTTTATCTTAAGTAAAATTAGGTCGCCTAAGAGAGCTATTATGATACTAATTTCATCATAGCTGCTTTAGAATATAACCTCTGCTGATATTAAGTTTACGCTAACAACAAGATTTGTAATTGATAAGCCAATCGTCAGCAGCTGTTTTATCGAAGCCGCCCAACCTCCATGTGAACGTTTTACGATGTTAACTCCTGATACCATAAAAGTTAGGTATTAAGAGAAAGGCTCTGTGTGAGCAGCTGAAATAACATTATCCGGACGGTAAAAATAGAAAAAATCAATGGCGACAATCTCACTTTAACATCTCCTCTCGGTTATGCTCAAGACTCATCACATACTGCTCACCGTTAGTTCAAAAACCACCTTTTGTACATTTTTTGGTAAGTTAACCACCTTTAAAAAAAAATTCCTTGCACGTCTCTGATCATAGCTATATGATACGCGCACTCTAGAGCAGAGGGGTAAATATGTTATACCTTATGCTCTTCAGTAGTTAACTAACGCTTAGTTTAGTTGCCCGAATAGCTCAGTCGGTAGAGCAGAGGATTGAAAATCCTCGTGTCCCTGGTTCGATTCCGGGTTCGGGCACCAATATTTAGCCTGTATAGCTCAGCTGGTAGAGCAACTGACTTGTAATCAGTAGGTCCCGAGTTCGACTCTTGGTGCAGGCACCATCATTTATATGAAGAACATAAATCCTCGACAATAAATATTATCGAGGATTTTTTATATGTAAAAATCACATTAACTATCCCAAAACTACCTCAAGATACTGGGAGTGACAGAGTTCGAGGACGTTAATCACTCCTACATTCACACCATCCATGGTGTTTTCAGAAATTAATGGGTTAGTTATTTTAATTCAATATTTCATAACGAAGAAATAGCATACCTGTACTGTGTTATCGATATCTAGAAGTGGATACGCTACCTTGTTTAGCTATCCTACCGGAGCCCTTAACCTATATATAACCAGTTAAAGCCACATTGGTATAAGACTCTTTTATTAACTTATTTAACTAATTGATTAGGTCTGGGATCAGATCTTACTGCCAACTTTTCATTTTGTGGCCTTTAACGGCATAAAATAGGATAAACAGGTAGCAAGGTAACATCACCATATAGCCTCCCTGTTGGCCAATTGATGAAATTGAACTTGTTAATCCCCAAAATAATGGACCAAATGCACCACCAGCAATCCCCATGATTAACAGAGCAGAACCGGTACAAGTAAGCCTCCCCATACCTGATAAAGCAAGTGGCCAAACAGCTGGCCATACGATCGCATTTGCTAAACCTAAAAAAGCTATCATTAGTAAGGTATCAGGAAGTTGTGCACCACCAAAAGGCACGAGCAAAGTATTAGCCACAACATAAGATTCATTATCGCCAAAGATGATCCCTAACGTTAATAACACACCCAATATGGCAGAAATCATTAAGGCTGTAGGTTGAGAAATAAAACGAGGGATAGTCAAAATACCTAATGTATAACCCAATACCATACAAATCATCGTATAAGAGGTCATCACCCCATAACTTGCTATCCCTAAAGAAAGGGCATATGTGCCTATCGTATCACCGGCTATGACTTCTACAGCCACATAGAAAAACAGTGCGGCAACACCTAATGCAAGACTTGGATGAGAGAGTGCTTCTTTTATCTGTCCAACACTATTAATTTCAGCATCATTATCTTCGTTTAATAACTCAGGTAGAGGTGACTTCTTAACAACCCAGGCTAAGGCACCAATAAATATTGCCATGCCCAAATATGGAATAACCAATCCATTAGCCATTTCATCAATATGACGTTGAGTTAACTCTAAACCGACTCGGTCTTTAAAACTATCTAAGATTAAAGCACTGAATACTAAAGGAGCAATGACACCTGCTCCCTTGTTTAAAATTCCCATAACGCTTACCCTTGCCGCGGCCGACTCCTCGGGACCAAGGCGGACAACATATGGGTTAACAGCCGTTTGCAACAAAGTCTGCCCAGCCCCCATAACCAGTTGAGCACACAGGAATAAAGCAAAAATCTGAGTTTTAGCTGCAGGGATAAATAACAAACCAGCAATCATCATAACCCCCATCCCAAGAGCCATACCATTCTTATAGCCCACTTTTCTAATCACCCATGCTGATGGTAGAGCGGTAAACGTCACTGCTATATAGAAGGAAAATAAAATAAGTGATGCTTGAAATGGAGTTAACTGAAGGATCTGTTTCAAATACGGCATCAATGAACCATTGAGCCAAGTTGCAAAACCCAATACGAAAAATAGCACAGCAACTATCGTCATAGGGATAATACTAGTCTGTTTTCTTTCACTATTAAATGTCATTTCCATAGAGGTCTACTTCTTATAATATTTTTAATTGGTAATATCCAAACAACAAGATATCTTTTTTTTTATATAGTTCGGTAGTCAAACAGGTCTGATTAATACAGTTTTCTTCACCTACACAGAGCAGGCCTTGTTTCATTGATGTTAAAACATTCAATCTCAAAAGACAACGCTGTCATTAACTTATGCCTAAATGACAGTAAAAGAATCGTTTAGAAAGTAAAAAAACTATTTATACAGCTAGTTAAACCTTAAAGAACACTCTCCGCTGATACATCAAAAAAAGCAGTAACCACTGGACAAATAATAGACTAAAGGTAGCGATAAGGTTATGCGATAAAGAAGGGAAGGCATTCATCACGCCACCAAATAAGCTTGTAGCAGTGTACTGCCAATTAATTAAACTCGATAATAGATAGATAATAATGGCATTGCATCCAATAACCATAAATGGAAATGCTATTTTCTGCCATTTTAATACATCAATAACAACATAAAAAATAGCTAACAGTATAATACTCCACCCTGAACTCACTAAAATAAATGAACTGGTCCATAGATCTTTATTGACTGGGATAGCAAAATCTAAGCACCAACCACTTACCAGTGCTAATATGCCGACTAGCAACATGCTCATTGCTTTAAACCATTCCCCCTTAGGGTGATCTTTAACGATATAACATCCAGCAAAAAAACCAATCATTGCATTAACCACTGCTGGAAAAGTTGACAATATTCCTTCAGGATCAACGGCTCTATTCTGATAACTTATTCCAGGCAAAAAATGGGTATCAACATAAGCATTAATTGACCCTCCAACAGAAAAATCACCCATTCCATAACCAGGAACGACAATAAATAACTGCGCGAGTCCATACACAACCAAGATCCCAAAGGTGACAATTATCTGTGTACGTAAACCTGTATGCCAAACCAGCATAGCCGCAAAAAACCAAGTAAAACCTATTCGTCCTAAAACGCTAGCATACCTGACTTCATCAAGAATTAACGGCGCCCCAGTTCCCCAACCATGGTTATACAGAATACCAAAACACACCAGCAACAATAGACGTTTGATAGACTGCTTATAAAACGGGATCCTTTGGTATAAAAGTTGTTTATCTAAACGCTTAGGAGACAAGCCTAACGTCACACCGGATAGGAAAATAAACAAGGGGAAAATGACATCGTAAAAGGTAAAACCATGCCATTGACTATGATGCATTTGGGTATCAGCCCATTGCCATCCATGCCAACCAGTCCAAACAAATAACCCTGAAAAAATAGCCTCTCCACCTAGAATCCAAAACATATCAAACCCCCTCAATGCATCAAGCGACATTAGCCTCCTTTTGCCTGCTTTACTTTGAGTGGTTTGCATAATAGCTCCCTAATCTATTATCTGATTTAGACCTAAGCGATACACGTGACAAAACAATGGTACAGTGACTAAACAAAGCAGTCATTATCACTAAAAATATTAACGCTTAAAAATACATTGACCGGCTATATAAGTTTGCTGCACTTGAATATCATGACTAAGCAAAGCAAAGTCGGCTCGACTACCAACCGATAGTTGCCCCTGCTGCTTTGCTATCCCTAAAAACTGTGCAGGATAAAATGAACCCATTCTTATTGCCTCATCAAGGCTCAACCCTAGCATATTGACGGTATTACGAACCGCACCAGCCATATCTAAAACACAGCCAGCAAGTTCACCAGTCACAGCATTCAATCTATCACCTTGGCGGATCACTTGAGTGCCAAAAAGCTCAAAGCTCGCTTCATTATCCTCAAGCCCTACTGGCGGCATAGCGTCAGTGACTAACATCAATTTACCTGTAGGTTTTGCATAAACAGCCAATCTTGCGACAGCGGAATGAACATGATGACCGTCAACGATTAACCCACACCAAGCATCGCGACTTTCAATTGCCGCACCGACAACTCCTGGTTCTCGAGACTCTAAAGACGACATGGCATTAAACAAATGGGTAAAACCAATAGCTCCAGCCTCTAAAGCTGCAACTACCGTTTCATAATCAGCATTTGAGTGACCTAAACACACTTTCACATCTGCGGCAACTAAGGCTTTAATTACTTCAACAGAGACCTTTTCAGGAGCTAAAGTCACCACTTTAATGCCTAAATCATTACGACTAAAAACCTCAAGTTCAGCATCTGAAATACGCCGTATATGAGCTTGAGAATGCACCCCCTTTTTAGGAACTGAAAGATGCGGACCTTCAAAATGTACACCTAGAACACCTGCGCAACCTTTAATTAAAGATGCAGACACAGCGTCTGCAGCTCTGCGCATCACATCAATGTTATCACTTATTAATGTGGGTAAAAAACCTGTCGTGCCAAATTTTGCATGCGCAGCACCAATGGTCTCAATACACTCAACCGAAGTATCGCTATTAAATAAAGCTCCACCACCACCATTAACCTGAACATCAATAAAACCCGGCACTAATATGCCATCAAGCTTGACTTCTTTAGCGCCAGAGCATGTATCAAAAGCAAGTATCTGGCCATCCTGAACTGTAATAGGATGATTATGATGAAAATCTTTACCATCGAAAAATTGCTTTGTAATAAAAGTTTGTTTCATCATTTAATTCTCAATTTATGCAGTAACCATTTTATGTCTAAGTAGACTTTTACTGACTCACTTTACGAGCAAATTGCGCACGGGCAAAATAAGTCGCTCCTAGCTCCGGCGGGGCTAGTGCTGGTGATAATCTTGCAATAACATCTTTATCAAGCCAAGGTATTAAAGGCTCAGCTAAACCACCTATCATGGAAAATCGTGGCGGATTGATCTTAAATAATTTACGAGCAAGCTCACTAATATATGCAGCCCCCTCTTTCACTATGATTTGCGAAGCTTGATCTTGTTGATTGGCACACTCAAGGACAATTCGGGCTAATTTAGCATACACACTCGAACTTTCACCCGCTAAACTTTCAACAATACCAAGTGCATTGTTTACTTTTAAATGATCACACAAACGCCTTGTCAGAGTCGTTTGCTCAATAAAACCATCTAAGTGCAACAAAGATTGTTCAGCCGCCTTTAACCCTAACCAACCACCACTCCCTTTATCCCCTAAAGCAAAACCATGACCACCGAGACTGATATCTTTTCCTTCAACATTAGCGTAACCGCAGGAGCCTGTGCCAGTAATAATAACGGCACCATCACCACCTTTATGCGCACCAATACAAGCTGTATGGAGGTCACTGGTGACATACATGTCAGCAAAAGGATGCTGCCAATTAACAACATCTTGATAAAGCCTAGCAACATTCACACCAGCAAGTCCAAGGCCCGCAACTAAATACTTGCAGTCAGTTAAAGACATGCCCGCATCCTTTAAGGCCAGTTCTGTAGACAATTGTATAGATTCAAATGTTTGCGATAAGCCATGAAGTGGATTAGCACGCCCGGAAACACCAGTTCCCATCACATTATCTTCAGCTGAATAAATAGTGGCTCTA
This sequence comes from Shewanella sp. VB17, assembly GCF_013248905.1. Taxonomy (NCBI): domain Bacteria; kingdom Pseudomonadati; phylum Pseudomonadota; class Gammaproteobacteria; order Alteromonadales; family Shewanellaceae; genus Shewanella; species Shewanella sp. VB17. The sequence continues at coordinate 1,441,386 of NZ_JABRVS010000001.1, read as the reverse complement.
CATTTACTGCCACCACCATCAATACCGATAAAAAAAAGGGACTTAGCTGGCTGATTTTTTACCATAACAGACCTCATTGACTGTTTTGTTTAACACGCTCATAAACCAAATGACGCTCTGCTAACAGACTAAAACCAACCTAATAATACAACATTGGTGACAGCGCTGTCATTTCTTGTGATAAAAAGTCATAAATTTACTTATTAATGATTAATTCATGCATTTTTAACACCTAGTAGAAATGGTATTACCATAGTATATAAAGTCAATACGGTATCAAATCAGCTGTGTTGGGGTTTTTCCACACTCTGGTATTAAATCATCTTCTAGATATTGATCATAAAAAGCCATTTATTAAGCTGTAACACATACAATAAAACTTAATTTTCAAAACCTTATATTAAAAATAACGCTCACAGATAAAGTCCCACCAACATAAACTCTGAGTATACGACTTAGTGATATTCGACAATTAGCGCGCGACCCTTTCGATCATTATCAGCAGCAACTGCTCTCACTTCAACTTGAGCGTTAACATTGACTGGTGATAGGTACTTTTGCCACTCCCCTCCTGGAACACGATACTCCACCTTAAGGCCTGGATAAATAATATTAGTATAAAGCTGACCTTGCTGAATCATTGCCCCAACAGTAGGAACTCGATAATTGATGCCAGCCAAATCAAGTTTAATTAACTCTTTTTGACCCAAGGTATTAGCAATGACTGACCACTGCTTAGTTTGACTGTCACGCATTTCATCTGTAAAAAAATCAGTCTCTTGGTTATAAATAGTACCTAAATATTGATAAGGGACTTCCCAACTCGCTTTATGCCACGCCTTTTCAGCTAAAAGAAGTAATCTTGGAAAAATCATATACTCAACCAGATCATCACTTCTTAAGGTTTCACTCCAAATTTGTCCCTGTATTCCGGTAAAACCCTTGTCTGTTTTTATGGGACCACTCACACGTTTACCATTCTCATCACGTTTCTCAGTATCATCAACTTCAAATGCCAACCCTTGAATATCAGTCCACTGCTCAGCATTGGCTGGTAAATTATCAGGCATAAAACCATATAGTTTACGCTCATTGCTATTACGGCTGGCCCAATAGTAACCATGTTCCTTGGGATCTGCTTCATAAGGAGAATCAAAATAGAGTATTTCAGGCATGCCTAAAACGGTATCCCAACCTAAATTAGCTTGCATATGTGCTCGTTTATATCCCCCATGTGAAATGATATCCCACACGTTTGTTTGAGGCTTAGATGGCATATTTTCAACACGTGTATGACTCATACCATCACTCCAGCCTGCAGGTTTTATCCCTTTATCACTGAGTATATTTGCGACTCTCTCAACAAAGTAAGCACCCAAGTCATCAAAAGAGGTCACATTATGGGTATTATTAACCAAAAATGATTGGCATTCAGGCGAGTCTAGCCATGCACCAGCAGTTTCATCGGCACCTATGTGGTAAATAGTCAGAGGTTGTCCCGCTGCTTCATGGAGCTTAGCTATCTCATCGACCACTTTGTCAACAAAATTGAATGTTGACTCTACGCACACATTTACAGTGTTATCGTCGTAATTCTGAATAGATGAGTAAACTGTTTTATCATTTAAATCTCTTAACAGATATGCATTAGCAGCAACGCTATCACCGTCAGCCATCAATGTATTATAACGCGCGTCCATTGATTTAATTGCCGCTCTTGAATGTCCCGGCATATCCATAGATGGGATCACTTGGATCTGTCTTGCTGATGCATATTTTAGTATCTCAATGTAATCATTTTTAGTGTAGTAACCATTCACTTCTGTCTCTGCAAATGGACCACTACCAAGTTGTGGTAGTAAACAGGTCGTTTCATTAAGATCATGGCAACGCTTACTACCGATATCAGTCAATTCTGGCAAACCATCAATCTGCAGTCGCCAACCTTCATCATCTGCCATATGTAAATGTAACTTATTGAGCTTGTACGCAGCCATCTGATCTAAGATATCCAGCACTAACTGCTTACTGTGAAAGTTACGAGCAACATCAATATGCATACCACGAAAATCATATCGAGGTGTATCTTCAATTAATAAGGTATTGATGGAGAGATCTTGGGTGTCGACTAAACTTGCCAATGAAGATAAACCATAAGAGAACCCAGCATCATCGCCTGCGGCAAGCATAATCGCTTGCTCAGTTATCTCTAACTTATAAGCGCCTGCTTTACTTGGATTAGCCAGGGAGCTAAAAACAATCGATATCCCCTCTTTGTTTTCTCTCACCCCTATCCGCTTTAACCTAAGCAAAGCAGCAGCAATCGGAGCTTTCTTGTGTCCGTTAAGCTCAAGTTTAATCCCTGAATATAGTGAAACAGGTTTATTATCTGACGTAATATCGACCTTATTAGGTGTCGGTATGATGGTATTTATCGCTGAATGAGTTTGTAAATTTATCTCTTGATTAGCTTGAAAAATCACGTCTGCAGTCGCCCATTTTATTACATCTCGATCGCTACGTTTATAATGCTTCTCTGCATCAGAAAACGCGATAACATAGGGTCTAATTTCCATACCAGTTTCAGGATCGCGAGTAACGACAGTGCTCTTAATTAACGCTGGGAGCAAATCACCAGACACTAAGTAATAATTTGGCATCGCATCAATTTCTGATAACTGCCAAAACTCACCAAGAAAACCTATCTTCTTAGTCTGCCCTTGTTTTAAACCTGTAAATAAAGCAGTGGGGATTATTTTATGCAAATCGCCTTGTACTCTTTGTATCGTAAACTCGGTCGAGAATACATTTCGCACAGGTCTCATCAGACTAAAATAGATAGCCCAATCAGAACTCATTAAATCGACATCACTGGTCAATTCTATCTGAGCACTAAAACATCGGCCATCGACACCCGTTGTCGAACAGCTTTTAGGAAAATTTGTTAAAAGACGGTATTTAACATCAAGTGAGCCTCCCAATTGATTAAGCATAGTTTGGGTCATGGTGGTTGAAACAAGTGCTTTACCCTGAGTGGCTGCGCTATCTTTTACAGTAACATACTGCCCAGAACAGGCCATTGTTGCCAAGGTAAAAATAATGACGACGACCAGTAGATCATGTTTCATAGTATTCCTCTATCAATTTGGATATCTAAAAAATAACTCATTCAATTGACAATAAACGCTAATGTGTAAAATAAAAAAAATGACTAAGTGTCATATTCGAAAATGAAAATAACACTTAGCCAAAACTAGTTTTAGGAGAGAAACTAGAAAAATGGTCAAACATAAATCTACTCAATTGATACCCTAAGTTTTTGGCAAACATGAATAAGAAAAACAGTTCCTACACGATATTGACCTAGTTAAAGAGTAACAAAACAACAAAATGACAGCGCTGTCATTAAAGATACACAATAACACGCAAGATTGATACATTTAATTAACATAAGTTAGAAGCGTAATGCGACACCTATTTTGTAGCGCGCTTCGCCATCAAAACTAAAGACTGGATAATCTGACTTGAACTCGGAAATAACGTCAGCGTTGAGGGGGGCTACACCAATTTGAATGCTATCTTCTTGTGTTAAATTAACCACTTCAAAAGTAATATCCATCCATTGTGTGGCACTGTAACCAGCACTAAAGTCTAGAGTGCCATAATCCTGATGCTGACGGTTACCGTAAAAGCCGGGCAATTCACGCATCATATATTCACTACGCCAGTTATAAGCTAAACGTACATTAAAATTGTCAGTCTCATAATATCCTACAAGATTGACGGTATGCTCAGAAGAGTCAGAGAATACTCCGAGTTGATCAGGATAATTTTCAGCAGGGGAGCCTGCGTCAGCATAAGTATAATTAACAGAGTAACCTAATCCACTTGTAAAAGAATCTTGTAGCTGAAGCTCTATGCCTTCGATACGCCCACCATTTGCATTGTACTTTTCACTTACGGCCCAACAATCGTAAACACCAGCACCGCATGTGCTTCCACCAGCAATAACCAAATCATTATCTTCGATACCAATCTGCTGATTAAGTTTTTGTCGAGTAGAAACAAATGAACTCACATCTTTAATAAAATAGGTGATTGCTGCAAGGCCATCATCACTGAAATACCACTCAAAACTAACATCTGCTTGAGTCGCTTTAAATGGGTCTAAGGCTACAGAGCCACGATTTAACTTTTCATTACCTGGAGTGCCATCATTTAAACCTGGTAGCGTTGATGTCGCAAATAACTCAGAATAATTAGGACGAGAGATAACCTGAGCCGCAGAAGTGCGAAAAATGAGATCGCTCGTTAAATCGAACACGAGATTAATACTTGGCAGCACGTCGCTATAACTTGTCTTATCAGTGCTTATCGAATCTGCAAACTGCCCTGTATTACTGAGTTGATAATAATTGGATTCGACATCTGTCGATATAAAACGAAGGCCTAAGTTACCTCGCAGACCTCCAGTGTCAAAGTTAGCCATCGCATAAATAGCTAAATTCTTTTCATTTAATGAGCCATAACCCGACTTGTCACGAGTAAAACCATTAATTGCCGAATGAGCATCTGAAATCATAGCGTCAAAATTAGGTTTTGGCAGAGTAAAACCGGCACCGGATGACATGGTTCCATTGTAGTAATATGAAGCATTGCGAGAGGCAATATCCCCCACTATTGCTTGGTCAGTTTGCTGAGTGACATCGTGATCCGCATAGCGGATACCTGTTTTAAATGCAGTGATGGCCTCAAAATCAAGTGGAATGGTGACATCAAATTGCGCATACGTTTCTTCATCTGTATTTGGTTGCTTCTTCAGAGCCCATTCAGCGGAGGTCAATTCACCGTTAAAGTCACTTGAATTAAATACTTTATTAGCGGTATCGATAATAATCTTGTCACCAGTAGCGTCATAGTGACCAGCAAAGTCACTTTCCTGACCGATTGAGTTACCATAATTAGAAGTTAAGCTAGTACCGCCTTTAGCAGAAGTGTTACCTATCCTACCTGTTAAAATAAAGTTATCAGCTTCAAAATTAACATCGAAATCGTAAGTCTCTGATGACATTTCAGCTTTACGCGCCCAAGTTTGAGCAAAAGCAGAAGCATTAACCCCTGAGTGTGTAATATCAGTGCAAATACCAGCAGCATTCACTTGGTGACATCTTGATTCACCTTGCTGTGTTGGAAACAAAAAAATAGAGGTGTTAGCGTTATCAGCGTTAAGATCTAAACTCGTAAAAGTTAACCCAAACTCTAAATAATCCATTGGACGATATTGCGTTGCGAGATTAATGGCCGTGCGCTGGCGATCTTGTTGGAAAGTGGTTGGGACGATTTCTCCCCAGGCAAGCAGTGTTTCGATTCCATTACGCTGATACTCAGTTTGCGAAGCCGCAGCTGAAATTAATACCCCAAAATTTTCATCGTCATTTTTCCAACTGTACAAACTAGATAATGCTGGATCCATCTCTTCAGAAATACTACCGTAGTCTCCCTTCGCACTAAAAAAAAGGGTATTAACTTCTAAATCAAGTGGCTTACGAGTCTTAACTATCACAGTGCCGCCAATGCCACCTTCTGTAATATCTGCTTGAGAAGATTTATAAACTTCAATTCCACTTATCATTTCTGGTGGAAGAAGTGAGTAGTTAAAGCTACGGTCAATCGCTTGTTGGTCAAACCAACCTGTTGAAGCGACAGAATGACCATTTAATAAGGTTCGAGTTAACTGAGAAGAGGCTCCACGAATTGACACTTGCTGACCCTGACCAAACTGACGATTAACTGCAACACCAGGAATACGTGCTAATGACTCACCCACATCACCATCAGGGAATTTACCTATATCTTCTGCAGATACAGCATCAACAACCGAATTTGAGAATCGCTTCGCATTAACAGACGCTTTCATAGAGGCACGCATGCCATGCACTTCAATTTTTTCAATATTGTCATCAGCGACAGAGTCAACTTCTACTTCAGCTGCGATTGCCAACACAGACACTAGGGTCTGCAGCGTTAAAGCCAGATTTGTCGTTAATACACTTATCTTAAAGTTAGATGTTCGCATTTTGCTTCCCTTCTATAACGTTATTTTATTTTTAATGTTCGTTAGTATTAATCTGATGACAACGCTGTCATTCATAAGAAAAGACTACAGATTAAGCAACACTTAATCTACATAAAAATAACTAGTCCGATGTGTAAACATCTTTTACGCTATAAATAACTGTCAAGATATTAATAAAAGCTCAAACTAAAACGACTAGATTGCTGGTTTTTTGGCATAATAAAGTGTTTAAATATCTATACAATTTTTAATTTTCACCATATAGAATTTAAATTTCTTGTTTGCTAATTAGAGTAAAAGCTCGCAATATAGCAAATAACGCATTAAGCACCTTGCTTTGCAAAGCAAGGAAAAATGCTTAAGCATCTATTTAAAACTCTGAGTTTTATACCTAAATACACTGATATAAAGAGTGTTTAAAAGAATGAAAGTAACCATAAATGACGTCGCTAAACATGCGGGTGTCTCGATTAAAACAGTGTCTAGGGTCACCAACCATGAACCTTCGGTGAAACAATCAACCATCGAAAAAGTCAATGAAGCGATAAAGTTTTTAGATTACCAACCTAACTTATCAGCTAGAAACCTGGCGAGTACCAAATCATATATCATTGGTTTTATCTACGATAATCCAAACGCTTATTATGTCATTGATATGCAAAATGGTATTTTATCTTCATGTAAAGAATTAGATTACCAACTCCTCATCCATCCCTGTAATGCAAAATCTGATAATATTTGTGATGAATTAATCACGTTAGTCAAACATGCTAGATTAGCTGGTTTAGTGTTAACACCGCCTTTATCCGAAGACCCAAAAGTATTAAAAGCCTTGGATAGCATTGACGCTAATTATGTTCGCATCATCGCCGGAGAGCAGGTAACACCGGATACTGGACTGGCTATATTAATAAACGATAAACATGGTGCAATATCCATTACTCAGCACCTTATCGATCTCGGCCATAAAAACATTGCCTTTCTAAGTGGCGATCAACACCATCAATCGACAAAAGAACGTCTATCAGGGTTTACACAAGCCATGAAAAATAACCAATTGATTGTTGAAAATGAAAATATTATTGCAGGGCGATACTCTTTTGAGTCTGGTGTTGAGGGGGCAAAAGAACTGCTAAGAAGAGAGGATAATACCAGACCTACAGCCATTGTTGCTTGTAATGATGAAATTGCAGCGGGAGCTCTTTTTGCTGCTCGCTTAGCAGGACTCGATATTCCAAATCAACTTTCAATCGTTGGTTTTGAAGACAGCCCATTTTCCAGACAAACATGGCCTAAACTGACAACTGTACATCAACCTAATCAAAAAATTGCTCAAATGGCGACAGAATTATTAATTGCAAAAAAGCGATCCATCAGCCCCAAAAAAGCCATGATATTTGTTCCAGAACCTGTGTTCAGAGATTCTAGTAGCCAAGTTCCACTTTTAAATACCACATCGGAATAAACAAATTCGCCGTAACCTTGTGTGCGGCGTTTTTGTCTCAGATGCCTATCTAAAAATGCCTAGATAATTGAACTATATAATTAAACTGCTTCTTCATTTTCTTCACCAGTACGGATCCGAATGACTCTCTCAACCTCTGTTACGAAAATTTTGCCGTCGCCTATTTTACCTGTTCTCGCAGTGTCGACAATGACCTCTATGGCTTGATCAAGTAAATCATCCTGAATAATCAGTTCAATCTTAACTTTAGGCAAAAAGTCGACCATATATTCAGCCCCACGATAAAGCTCTGTGTGGCCTTTTTGACGACCAAAGCCTTTAACCTCTGAAACAGTCATTCCTGTGATACCTATTTCAGCAAGTGATTCCCGCACATCATCTAATTTAAATGGCTTAATAATGGCTTCGACCTTTTTCATCAAACTCTCCTATTTACTTGCTTAAGTGGGTAAAACTATCGAGTCACTCAGCTTAACATGTGGCAGGCTTTCCCCAAAGGCAAAATGTCACCTCACTGAAACCTGACTCCTTCCAACAGATAAAAACAACGATAAGAAACTTATTTTTCACTTCAACAACGAGTCAGTCATCTTCTTTATAAAAAATACTGGCCCGTAAATAATGTCGTCTATAATAAAATGAGTTTAGCTTATTGGTCGTTGTCTACCAATTTAGCTGAACACTGACTAACAGGATGTTAGCCAAGCAACTTTCAAGGATGAAACATGCAGAAGCAAATAGGCCTCACATTGGTTGAGGCCATGGCCACATTAGCCATATCGACCATTGTCATCTCTGTCGGTGTCCCGAATTTTCAATCACTTTATGAATATTTTCGCTGTGACACTTCAACAAGAAAAATACAACAAACACTTAAGTTAGCGAGAAATTATGCGATCAGTTATTCAAGTCAGGTAACAGTCTGTCCTATTGAAAGCAACAAATGCTCCCGTAATTGGCAACTTGGCCTCACTATTTTTACTGACCTAGGTGAAAAAAACACCATTGACGGTACCGACAATATAATACATAAAACAGGCCCTTTCTCATCCAAAGATTTCATCATATATAACAGGCGATCAATTCGATTTCAACCAACTGGACTTGCTTCCGGCACTAACGGTACCTTGCGCTATTGCCCATCTAAAATAAACAGTGAGTACTCCAAAGCGATAATAATCAGTCAAGCTGGTCGAATTCGCTTTTCAAAAAAGAACAATATCACTTGTGGTAATTAAGGGTAACAGGCTATTGCAAGTATAGATAAAAAATAAAGTAAATTCATTAGTTTAGAGTTTTTCTTTTGAGCGACAGATAAAATACCTATTTACGCTTATACTTAAAGCAGTACATGCGAGGATTCTTACCATGCTAACGTTAAAAGAAGGATTCACCATCATTGAATTAATGGTAGCGCTTGTTATAGGGACAACATTGATCACTATTGGTGTTCCCTCCTTCTCCAATATGTATCAAGCCTATAGAGCTGATAGTGAAATAAGAAAGATCCAACAATCCCTCATGTTCGCCAAAAACCAAGCCATCAGTTATGGTGCAAGAGTCACCCTATGCCCTATTTCAGGCGCAGCTTGCAATGCGAATTGGAAAGACGGATTCAGTATTTTTATCGATAATGGCACACCAGCAAATATAGATACAACCGATGGTGTAACAGATCGCGTGATTAAACAAATTGCGCCATTTAATGACAACGATTTTATTACCTATACAGGAAACTCCATTATTTTTACACCTGATGGGTTAATATCCACTAACTCTACAGCAGGTACATTTTCCTATTGTCCTGGTTCAAAAAGCAGTAACAACTCAAGAGGGGTTGAAGTCAGCTTATCTGGGCGAGTTCAGCTTTCTGAAGCAGCTATCAACTGTAATTAACCTCCTCCTTCTACGACGAGATAACATTTATAAAAAGTGTTAACGACGACGGCTAATAAACTGTTATTTTATCCATTTTCTGTGCATCGATAGCGTTAAAATCTTGTTCAATTGTGACACACTCATCAACAGTTTTTATATAATATGTCTTACCTTTATTATTTTTATTGGTGCGCCCAACTAAAGTCGCAATATTTAATTTAATCTCTTTTACTTGCCATCGATAAAACACAATCTTATCGCCATCTGTTGATTTAACAAAGCATTTATAATCTTGCTTTTCACTGGCAAAAAGCGGCACAGAAAAAAATAAAACAAGTAACAAACTATGAAAGGTTTTCATTACCAACACCCCGCAGGAGTTTTAACCCCCGTATCTGTCATTTGAATGGTTGCACAAACGGTATCTCGAGTCGCCTGAATGCCTTTCGCCGTTGCGATAATCAAATAACCAGCGGTACCTGTTGAATCAATGCTATATAAAGCATTATCGGTAATAAAAGGATCCGCTCCCAAACCCAGTGCATTCATATCTTCAGCATAGACTCGATTATCAAGATAATATTGCTCTTGCAAGTTGGCGATCCGAAGGATCGCAGCTTGACCTTCCGAGCGAGCACTCTGGGCAACATTGTCAATATATGAAGGATAAGCCACAGCCACTAAGATACCTACAATCGCAATACCAACCATCAGCTCTATTAGCGTAAAACCCTTGTTAATATTCATGTTCCCTCTCTCTTTGGTCACTTCATCTACTCATCTACATGGTAATAGATTTTATTCACACCTAGCCCTGCACCGACATTAATTGTTCCCGTTGATTCCCCATCTTCTACGTCTCCTTTACCCACACCGATAATATAAATATGAGATTCATCCCCCTCATCTGGAGCTGGGATCACTATTTGTGGCGTATCTGGCACTCGCTCTCCTAATTCATAATAAATATGCTCATAGCTTCTGGTGCCTTTATGTAAATCAAATAGGTAAAGTCTACCTTGCCCAGAACTACTACATACCAGATCAGAAATGGCATTAACCGATGGAACAAATGATGTAAAAAACACTTTCCCATCGACTATCAAGGCTGCAGTTAATGACTTTTCACCCGCTGAGGTAAAATCATAATACCAACCAAGCTTAGTGCCAAAGCTAATGTTCTCAGACTCAGTTACTGGGGGGGCCGAAGTAACGTTATAAAGTAAACTAAAGTCGATAACCTCTGGGGCGGTTTCACCCACCAAACTTCGTGTTGTTACGTTACGGTCTTGCAATACAAAAAATTTATCCAAGGTATCATAGCTAGTTGGGTGAGGACGATTACCACTGCCTATGACGACTGCATCATAAGGCACATTTTGATATGAAGTCGTCGTCGTGGTACCTGTATCATCTGTGATCTCCACTTTTGAAATATTACTGAATGTGGTCTGAGCCACTACGGGCTCAGCAAAAAAACGTCTATCACTGGTTAATGTGCCCCCACCTAATTCAGCAAATTTATAACCACTCCATTGACCCATATTGGCGCTATCTAAATCCATTCGCCATACATTCCCCCCCACATCAGTAGCATAAATACGATCGGTTGCACCATCATTGTTACTGTCTAAAATCGCCACTGAATTGGGGATACTATCCAGCATCCCAGCAATTTTAGTCCCACCACTGCCCGTACCAGTAAAAGCATGAATTAACCCACCAGAATCAGCATCAACAATATAAACAGCTTTACCGCTAATCGCAGCAGTACCAGGAACCGTTGCTGCATCATAAAGAGAGCTATCGTATCCACCGCCAAAAATTAAAACCGGCCCAGTGTGCCCTGGCACATGAGTCACAATAGGATCTGACCAAGTTTGTCCAAGCTCACTAAAACCATCGGTATTTGGCGTAATAATCCATTTTACTTTTGGTGAATCAGGCGATGAGATATCTAATGCATAATAAGATGAGCCACCACGCCGCATCCCCATAAATACCCAAGCTTTATTCACCTTGCCTCCTGCATCTGTTTCAGTATAGGCCACAGGCGAGCCATCCATACCGTAAACTGAATGGCCACCATTGGCGATATTCTTCCTCAAAATAGGCACATGGCTCAACAGCTCGCTCGGTATAAACGCCCAACTCTCTTCAACAGCGCTTCCGCTATCCTTAAACATGTGCACTAAACCTTGGTTAGTGCCTAATATAATACGAATATCTGGGTTTGCTTTTGTACCAAAATTTAGCGCTAACGGTTTAGAATGTAACGGATCGCCCATAATATCACTTCTAAAATCAGTGACACTGCCACCAGAATTATCCAGATCGACATCATAGCCATATAACCATTTAACAGTATCATTCACATCAGCTTCAACGATCCCCATATTCGTCGACAACGTTGAACTAGCAACCTGAGATAAATGAGACATAGGATTAGTAAGGTTAGAATAAATAACCCTTGCACTGTTACCCGTTGAAGGGGTTGCTTGTTGCAGGGCCTCTATCACACCGCCCTCTATGACCTTTTTGCCATCAGCCTTAGGCGTACATGAGCTCCAGAAGGTACAAGCAGTATCTTTAATATCCCCCGTATCGCCTATCGCTACCGCGCCATTTTTATCCACTAGCACACCACTTCCTGTCACCTTGAGCTTTTTCAGGTTACCACTCCACCTTGGTCCTCTTCCAGGAAGAAACATGGCATAGTAGGCAGAATCAAATGTTTGAGTTCTATCAAAGTTATTACTGGCGATACTGGGGGAAGTAAAGCTCGCATCCGTTTCCATAATAGTAAGTAAAGCCTCATTCAAAGCGGCCGCTAATCCTAGCCCACCTGTTGCTGAAAAATACAGCCCACCCCCTCTTCTTGCCGTTTCTTTCAATAATGGTGCAGCATCTGCAGCCCCTGCGCTAAAGCCAATAGTGAAGGTCTTAACCGTTTGCATATGCTCAGTGGTCGTGCCGTCACTCAAAGTTTCTGGCAATATGATTAAATCATTATGGTAAAGATAACTGGATAAGGCTGCGAGATAATTTGGAGTAGAAAGGCTTTCTGAAAAAGAGGTGTACAATGGCGCGACAACTTTATCACCGGCTTGTTCTGTCACCCCACTTGCAGTCAATAAGGCGATATCAGTATCGGCAAAGGTATCCTGACTTGGCACACCGTCGGTGATATAAATAACATAAGCCCCATCAGGACATAATCTAAATGGGGATATGTAATTAGAACCCGATTCAGCTGTAATATCTCTTGGGGGATTATTACCATCATACCAATTTGAATAATCGGAATCCTTTTTACCATATAAAACTGATTTACCAGAAAAATATCGATATGCTTCAAAAAGAGTTTCACACAAGGGCGTATTAGTATCAGCAGGTATGCCATCAATGGTCGATAATAAGGCACTTTTGGATGAGGTGGTCATTTTCTGAATTTTAGATACAATTCGACCGCCATCTCTATCCCCTTCAGAGGGGTAATCCATATTAAATAAAGCCAAACCAAAATCGACAGAAGTATTAGTATTAATCACCGTTTCTATCGCTGCCTTAGCAATATCTAAGCGAGATGCGGGGCCGGTAGGCAGTACTCCTGCTACTGCAGCCGCATGCCAACGAAGATAATTAGCCGTGTATAACGTCACCGCTTCACCTAACCCAAGCTGTGTATCTGCCCCTGTCGTACTGTATGGAAGAGGAGTATTGCCCTGCTTAACACCGTCAATAGGGAAACCATTAGGATGGGGAGTTCCATCTTTATTTTTAGCATTTACTGGGTCATTTTCTTGAATATCTTCTAAACAATCTATCGTATCAAAATTAGCACCACTGTTATCTCTAAGCTCTCCCCAAGATCCAGATTGCCCCTGCAGTCGATACTCTCCAACAAACCCAGTAAAACGGCCATACTTCTCAATGAGCGCCCAGCTTTGATGGCAGCCATTAATATCTTTTAAAAAACGTTTTGAATCTGAAGGGCTTAGAGGTATATCAGTTCCAGCATTATCAATACCAGCTCCTTTGGTAAAATAGATTTTATCATCTTGATACGCATGTGCAGAGCTGATTGCCTCATAAGTTTCACTCGCATCATATGCGTCAGGAGTATCCTCTTCAATCGTCCCCATACTGCCAGAGTTATCAAAAATGATCAGCACTTTAGGATTAGCGCCTGTTCGTAATGAGGACTCCACAACATAAAGCTCAGTATCATCAGCAAATATCCCTGCCGACATTGCCACTAAAGCAAATAAAACTGCACACACCAAACGTTTAATCTTCATCTTTACCCCCCAGAGAGCACTTCTTGCTCTACTCCAGCAACGACGATTAACCGCCCCATATTGCTTCTTCCAAAACTAGACACGCTAGAGATCTCCGAGCGACGACAACTGACTAAATTGACAGAGCTTGAGTTTGCACTGCGTTGGCAACTTACATCGTCAAGTTGTAAAGGAGTAATGGTACTGGTAACCCCTAAGATCGTACCAGCATTAAAGACGTCCGTTAAATTGGAAAGCGCGACCCCTTGATGAGTATTGATAACACTGTCTAAGGCACCGTGAGCCGCTGCCATAGCTTCAATACGCTCAGAGCCTGCTCCTGCCATTCTGATGGATTGAGTAGAGTTAACAGCAAGAGCGGTGCCAATCACAGTCATGATGACCAATATGATCAGTGAAAAAAACAGGACGATTCCTTTTTGATTTTTCATTAATTGACTCCAAACAATTTAACACAGCATGTGAAACAGACTGTGTTTACCTCATTAACACTGGGTTTTCTAGTACCACGGTAGTCGACACCACTTTTCGTCTATAATGATCACTGGGGGCTAAAATCGTTTTATCACCCAATGTATAACTGGTATTGTTAGTGTAGTGATTATCTTCTTCGACCGCCCTTATTAACACAAAGACCCTTATCGCAACAAGGCGTTGAAAAAGTTCATTGTCCCACATCAAGTTAGTGACATTTTGCACCGGCATAAAGCTATCAGCAGTGTTATCACCATCATTATCAAACCCATACAAAAACCTTATATTTTCAATACCTTCAACCAGTTGATCTTCATTCGCCATCCCGTTATTAACACTTAATGTTCTCCGTCTTAATACTGGAATATCATCATCGTTAGCGATATAGTAAATATGGTGTTGGTACTCCCAAAATCTTGCATTTGGTAACACGGGCCAAGCTGATATTCCGGCAAAAAATATCGCTTGATTAGGCGTCGCAGCAACGTAATATCGAGTAGTAAGGTTAGGCGTCGTGGTCGCTGGACCGATAAATCTTTTTATTTGTAATACGTCGGTGCCACTATTAACCCCATTAAGACAGGTAAAAGAATCACCACTTACCCCACTTTCGTAACCCCAGAGACGCCTAAAATGAGACGGATTATTATTGGGTAACGACGCATTGTTTGCCCCAGCACCGACACAATCATTGTTAACTCCCCCTGCAGGAATTTGCGTATTAGTCCCCAGTATAAAATCTGTTCCTGTCATGTCTCCCATGAAGCCCAGTTGGCTAATATCTCTTTCTATTAATGCCAGTGCAATTCGACCATTTTCTTGCAGTTGATTGAATTGACTTGTTGTTGTTACATTAGTTGCAGACATAGTAAACATCGAGAACAATCCAGCAGAAAGAAATAAGCTCATCACCATAGCAACCATCAACTCAACTAACGAGAAACCTGTCACGAATTTCTGTTTTTGGCCGATGAGATTTGCCATCTATATAATCACTGTATTGATTGAATAAACGCGGCGCCGTTTATTGCTACTGCCACAATTCTTAATAAAAGCAGCGCCATCACCTGCTGCATTCTCTGCACCATCTGAAAGCGATCGGATCCCTCTCCACGTCATCACCACAAGGACCTGACCATTGGCTTGAGCTTCAATACACGCAGTAGGAGTATCTAAGCCACCAACATCGCGACCACTAATTTTTTCAGAAGCCCCACTGAATAATTGTTCCCAGCTGTACAAATCCCACGCACGAGTTTCTGCATTGCTGCACACCACTGTAGCCATACCCACTGCAATATCACAAGAGGTACTTGGCTGTGTAAGCTGCCCCGTATAAATGCCATTATAGGTCAGTAATTGTGTGCGATTCAGTTTCATGCGATTGATAATATCATTAGTATAATAAGAGGCTTGAGTCTGTTGAAATGATTCAAAGCTGCTTCTTTTAGAAACAAGATGTAGATTAAAAATACCGATCAGGCCTATCACTAATATCACCAGCGACACTAACACTTCAATTAAAGAGAACCCCTTTGTCTGGTTATTTACATACGTCAAAGTTACCTCTTTACCTATTTTGCTCTTTCAAAAATAGAACATCAGCGACAACAATCGCCACTTAGATTAATGGTAGTTTAATTGATGATCTTACCTAGGAATATTAATGTCTAAAAAATACCTTAACTAGAACACAAGTGAAAATGCAGCAATAAAAAAGGAGGCTATTAGCCTCCTTTTTTTAAAAGATAAACTTTCTAAATTAAGGTCTTAATTCAGCTGGAACCGCAAAAACAATGTCCTCTTTGCGTCCTTCAACTTCTGTCACGACACTGGGTGCTAATTTAGCAATAGCCTTTACCACTTGCTGAACAAGTACTTCTGGAGCTGATGCCCCTGCAGTAACAGCGACTTTTGCCACACCTTTAAACCACGTTGAATCTATGTCATCTGAATTATCGACTAAATAAGACTGGGTTCCTCTTTTCTGAGCCAGCTCACTAAGACGATTAGAATTAGAACTATTTTTAGAACCTACAACAATAAACAAGTCTACATCATCAGCAATGTTTCTGACCGCATCTTGTCTATTTTGAGTCGCGTAGCAAATATCATCTTTACGCGGCCCTTCAATGCTTGGAAAACGCTTTTGCAGCGCCTCAATAACATCTGCAGTGTCATCCATGGACAAGGTTGTTTGGGTCACAAAACAAAGATTATCCGGATTTTTGACCACGAGTGATTCAACATCGACTGGCGATTCAACTAACAAGACGCCACCGTCAGGATTATCGTACTGACCCATGGTTCCCTCAACTTCAGGGTGCCCTGCATGCCCAATTAGGATACATTCAATCCCTTTACGGCTTGCTCGAGTGACTTGTAAATGAACCTTAGTTACAAGAGGACAAGTTGCATCAAATACTTTCAACCCGCGATGTTTAGCTTCAGCTCTCACCGATTGAGACACACCATGGGCACTGAAAATCACAATGCTATTATCAGGGATCTGATCAAGCTCTTCGACAAACACTGCCCCTCGCTCTTTCAGATCCTCCACAACATAACGGTTGTGTACCACTTCATGACGAACGTAAATGGGCGCTGGAAATAACTCCAAAGCACGTTCAACAATACTAATTGCCCGATCGACACCCGCACAAAAACCGCGTGGATTCGCCAGTTTAATCTGAAGATTATTCTTTACTTGCATATGCTATAACACCTGCACAACGTCAAGTTCAAAAGTCACCACTTGTCCTGCTAATGGATGATTTAAATCAACGGTCACTGAGTCACCAGCAATCTCACGGATCATGCCGGGGATCTCACTTCCACCAGGTCCTCCAAAACTAACAATGACACCAGGTTCAAGTGACATATCTGCTGGAAATTTACTTCTGTCCATATGATGGATCGCATCTGGATTCGACTCACCAAAAGCATCCACAGCTTGGAGTGTAAAACGATGTTTATCACCTTCAGATAAGTTTATTATCTGAGCTTCAAATGCTGGACTTAACGTGTCATCCCCCACATTAAGCTTAGCAGGCTTACCTGACGCTTTAGTGCTATCAGCAGTCGAGCCATCTTCAAGTATGATATTCATATGACATAATATAGAACGTGTATCAGCCAATGTGATTACTCCTTCGCAGAATGATTATTTTGAGCTTGCTTTTTTTTGTCGTTTCTATCTGTAATAATGGAATCGATGATAATTAAACCTGCACCAATGCAAATTGCAGAATCAGCAATATTAAACGCAGGAAAATGATTACTTTTCCAATAAAAATGTAGAAAATCAACCACAAACCCATGCTGCAATCGGTCAATCAAATTGCCTAAAGCCCCACCAATCACTAAGGTATAGGCTACATTTAAGCGCCACATCTGCAACGGTTGCTTTCTTAACCAAACCGTCAAGAGAGTACTAAAACCTAACGCGACAATCGTAAATAGCCAACGTTGCCAACCACCAGCATCACTTAAAAAACTAAAAGCCGCGCCGTAATTTCGTAAATAAGTAAAATTAAAAAAAGGCAATAGCTGTACAGATTCACGCAATTCAAAATGAGTTAATACCCATTGCTTAGATAATTGATCGGCAATAAAAACCAATACAACAACCCAATACCAACGCAAACCACTCTCTTTCCAGTTAGTTGGCATTTATCGATCCTTTTTACTCTTAGGTTGGTATGATCAAGATTTTAAAAATAGAACTTTTAAAACCTCACAACAACATTGCAAAAAAACAACGGCTCCGAAGAGCCGTTACTCTAGCTTTAAGCGAACTGACGAACTTCGCCATCACCTTCGATGTTTGTGACGCAGCGAGTACACAAGGTTGGATGCGATTCAACTTGCCCCACATCTTCCCTGTGATGCCAACAGCGCTCACATTTTTCTGTTTCAGCCTTTTTCATCACCAATTTAAGCGAACTTAATTCGGTTTCAATAGCCTCGGCAGGTGCCGCTGACAACGCGAAAATTTGAGTCTTAGATGTCAGCAATACAAATCTAAGTTCATCACCTAAGGTGGCTAAAGTCGACGCTAGCGCTTCATCAGCAAATAAGGTGATCTCAGCTTCAAGTGACCCACCGACCTTTTTCTCACGACGCGCTTGCTCAATGACCTTATTGACTTCAGCACGTACCGCTAATAGTGTTAACCAATATTCGTCACTAAGATCTGTCTCTGTCGTCACGGATCTCAACCCTTGAAACCACTCTTGAGTGAACACGTATTTTTCACGTTTACCTGGCAGTAATTGCCAAATTTCATCGGCTGTGAAAGTAAGAATAGGTGCTACCCATCGAACCATCGCTTCTGAAATTAAATACAAAGCACTTTGACAACTACGACGAGCATGGCTGTCACCTTTGGCGGTGTACTGCCTATCTTTAATAATATCTAAGTAGAAGCTGCCCAATTCGACTGAACAGAACTGCATTAGCTTCTGTGTCACAGTATGGAAGTTATACTGCTCATAAGCTTCAAGTAGTTCTTCTTGTAACGCTGTCGCGCGGCGCACAACCCAACGATCCAGTGCAACCATCTCTTCGACTGGTACTGTATCTTGCTCAGGATCAAAACCATTAATATTAGCAAGTAGAAATCTTGCCGTGTTACGAATACGTCGATACGCATCAGCACTGCGATTTAAAATCTCATCAGACACCGTCATCTCGCCAGTATAATCAGTCGCGGCAACCCATAAACGCAAAATATCGGCGCCAAGTTTATTGGTCACCGTTTGAGGCGCTATCACGTTACCGATAGATTTTGACATTTTACGGCCATTACCATCGACGGTAAAACCATGAGTCAGCACTTGTTTATAAGGTGCCTTACCATTCATCGCGGTAGAGATCATCAAAGATGACATAAACCAACCACGATGCTGATCGCTACCTTCTAGGTAAAGATCAATCTCATGGCCTTGATATTCAGGACGTGAAGCTACAACCGATGAGAAAGAGGAACCAGAGTCATACCAGACATCTAACGTGTCAGTCACTTTACGGTATTGTTCCGCTTCATCACCTAATAATTCAGCTGCATCAAGATCCCACCAAGCTTGGATCCCTTCTTGCTCAATCTTATTGGCCACTCGCTCCATTAATGAAGTGCTGTCTGGATGGATTTCTTCGGTTTCACGGTGAACAAATAAGGCGATTGGTACCCCCCAAGTTCGCTGACGAGAAATACACCAATCAGGGCGGTTTTCTACCATTTTTTCAATGCGATTTTGACCCCAATCTGGGATCCATTGCGTCTTATCTATTTCATTTAGCGCTTGCTTTCTAAGGCTGTTTTGCTCCATAGAAATAAACCACTGTGGCGTCGCCCTAAAAATAATAGGCGTTTTATGGCGCCAGCAATGTGGATAACTGTGCTGAATATTTTCATGCTTTATTAAGGCATTCTTCTCTTTGAGAAACGCAACAATGTTGTCATTTGCCTTAAATACATGCTGACCGGCAAAAATATCAGTGTCTGATTTATACACCCCATTATCGCCAACAGGATTGGCCACTTCAATTCCATACTTCTGACCGACCACGAAATCATCTTGACCATGACCTGGTGCTGTGTGCACGATCCCAGTACCTGAATCAACCGTGACATGTTCACCTAAAATAACCGGCACATCAAAATCATAAAAAGGATGATTAAATCTTAATAACTCCAAGGATAAACCAGTAGCTTTACCTAATACCTTATGCGCACTAACGCCATAGCGCTCCATGCATGACTCAACCAAAGGCTCAGCCAAAATCAGGTTTCTGGTTTGATCACCAATCATGCACTCAACTAAGGCATATTCAATGTCAGATGCAATGGATAATGCACGGTTAGCAGGCAGCGTCCAAGGGGTCGTGGTCCAGATAATCATGGATATTTCACCATGGCACTCATCGACACCAAATTTAGTCAACAAAGTGGTTTTATCAACAGCGACAAAAGCGACATCAATGGCAGGCGAGGTCTTATCTTCATACTCAACTTCTGCTTCAGCAAGAGCTGAGCCACAGTCGATACACCAATGCACAGGCTTAACACCTTTGTGTAAGTGACCACTATCAATCACTTTTGACAAAGACCGCACAATATTCGCTTCTGTGCTGTAGTCCATTGTCAGGTAAGGATTATACCAATCACCAAACACACCTAGACGGATAAAGTCATCACGCTGTCCATCAACTTGTTTTGCTGCATATTCACGGCACTTAATCCGAAATTCTGCCGCGGTCACTTTATGCCCAGGCTTACCCACTTTTTGCTCAACTTTGAGTTCAATAGGTAAACCATGGCAATCCCAACCTGGAATATAAGGGGCATCAAAACCAGACAAGGTTTTAGATTTAATAATAATGTCTTTTAAAATTTTATTGACTGAGTGACCAATATGAATACTGCCATTCGCATAAGGAGGTCCATCATGTAAAACAAAAGGCTTACGACCAATACGACTTTCACGGATCTGTTGATACAGATCATCTTCAGCCCAAGATTTCAACATAACCGGCTCACGATTAGCCAAATTACCACGCATCGGAAACTCTGTTTCCGGCAAATTCAAAGTAGATTTATAGTCGCTCATTAATCCTATACCATTCATGTTTGCTAATTTAAGGTTTAGCTTGCATCGAAGCCAAGCAGATCTTTGGCTTTATTTACATCATTGTTAATTTGTGTTTTCAGCGCTTCCAGAGACTGGAAAGGCTGTTCATCTCTAATTTTTGCTACTAATTCAACTTCGACCGTACGTCCATACAGATCGCCATCAAAATCAAAAATGTGTACTTCCAATTGGCACTTTTGTCCATTTACCGTAGGCCTAAAGCCAACGTTGGCAACACCATCATAAACATCACTATTGTCCCAATACAAGGTCACCGCAAATACGCCCCTTACCGGACTCACTTGACGCTTCAAAGCAATATTTGCCGTAGGAAACCCTAAGGTGCGTCCTATCTTCTGACCATGAGCAACCCGGCCACACAAAGTAAAAGGATGACCCAATAAGCGCCTTGCCTGCTCCATTTTTCCTTTAGCAAGCAACTCTCTAATCTCTGTAGAGCTCACGCGTTTATCACCAAGAAGGAAACTTTGCATGCTCACCACGGCAAATTGATGTTTTTCGCCTGCCGACCTAAGCATCTCAAAATTGCCAGCTCTCTCCTTACCGAAACAAAAGTCGTCGCCGACAACTAAGTATTTAACCCCAAGAGACTTCACTAGTAAGGTGTCAATAAAATCTTTCGCTGACATTTCAGCAAACCTAGCATTAAAATTGATGCACACTAAGCGATCTATGCCGAGCTCTTCAAGCAAGACTATTTTATCCCGCAGAGTACTTAATCTCGCGGGGGCATTTTCTCCCCTAAACATCTCTTGCGGTTGAGGCTCGAAGGTCATCAAAGTGGCAGGTACGTTTAGCTTTCTCGCTTTTTCTACGAGCTTTGAAATAACTTCAGCATGACCACGATGCACACCATCAAAATTACCAATGGTGAGAACACAACCGTGATGTGCTGGTAAAATATTATTTATACCGCGGATTAGTTCCATTACATTTATAACTAGCAAGCCTAAGTGTGCGGATTATATACTAGCTGACATGGATTATCAGCAATGATCTGACTTGGTATCGTGTATCGCTGTGATTTACAGACCCGTTTTAATTTTCCAAGGGCGGATCCCTAGCACTATCATACTCACAAGATAACTCCCAACACCAGCCCCAATCAAGGCTAAAAGTGTTAAAGCACGCTCGGTAAACATTTGTTGCAACCAACTATTTTGATTCGGTATAAATTGCATTAACACCATACTCATCACCATACAAGATATCACTGCTTTACCAAAAAAGAGCCCTGTTTGCTTACTGACTTGATAAACTTGAGCTTTATGCAGACCTCTGTATAACAACGCCGCATTTAACAAAGCCGACAACGAAGTCGCTATTGCTAGGCCAACATAACCAAATGGGATAGCAAAAATCACATTAAACACCATGTTACTTACCATCGCAATAATCCCGTAGCGAACGGGTGTTTTGGTGTCTTGTCTAGAATAATACCCCGGCGCCAACACCTTAATAAGCATAAAACTCAGCAAACCGCTGCCATAAGCCATCAAGCTATAAGAAGCCATGTCAACATCATCAATAGTAAAAGCCCCCCGCATAAATAAAACCATTAACATAGGTTTAGACAACAATATCAAGCCACACATGGCAGGCATACCCAATAAAAGAATCGCTTTAACCCCCCAATCCATGGTTTTTCTAAATCCGTCACCCTCATCATTCACATGCTTTTTAGACAATGCAGGCAAAATCACAGTGGCTATCGCAATACCAAATAACCCTAAGGGGAACTCTAATAATCTATCAGAATAGTAAAGCCAACTGATTGATCCCGTCATCAAATAGCTGGCAATAAAGGTATCAAATAGAAGATTAATTTGTGACACCGAGACGCCAAAAATAGCTGGGATCATTAAGGTTCGAATTTTCACAACACCAGGGTGATGCCAGCCCCAAGAGGGCTTAACTAAGGCTTTTTCTCTAAATAGAAAAGGAAGCTGAAATAAAAATTGGATGACCCCACCAAAAAAAACACCAAGCGCAAGCGCTAACTCAGGTTTGTCTAACTCGGGCGCAAGAAAAAGAGCCGCACCAATAATAGTAATGTTTAAAAATACAGGCGTAAATGCAGAAACGGCAAACCGACCTCGAGTATTGAGGATTGACCCCGCCATCGCCGTAAAAGTGATAAACCATAAATAAGGGAAAGTTATTTTTAGCAGTAGCGAAGCCAGTTCAAATTTTTCACCGTCAGGTTCACCATTAAGCCACGCGACAAACCAGCCATTGCCGAATAAAGCCATCAATAATGGCGATCCAATGACACCGACCACCGTCACAATCGTCACTAAAACACCCAATGTTCCTGTGACTTTAGCGATAAGCTCTTGCACTTCTGCATCGGTATTTTTTTGCTGATATTCGGTAAATACAGGTACAAATGCTTGCGCAAAAGCACCTTCTGCAAATAATCGTCTTAAAAAGTTGGGGATTTTATTGGCTAAAATAAAAACATCTGCACCACTTCCGGCCCCCATGAGATTGGCTATAACCACATCCCTAACCAGCCCCATGACACGAGAAACGAGTGTCATCGCACTCACGATAACCCCTGACTTAACTAATTTTTTATTCAAAATAGGCTCTAGATTGTATCAAAAATTTCAGTAAAACAATCGCAATCATTGCTTATCCTCTGTCACCTTCCGGCAATTCCTGCTAGAATCGCGCTCCATATTACACGAGTTAGGTCGAAGATAGCCAAGCAGGTTGAATTAATTTATCTTTAAGATAAAGATTCAACCATTGTCATTGACAAAGTGACAAAAATGAGGCATATTCCCGACCTTTAAAATATCTAACCCTTTTATAGGAGTTGCACCTTGGCTAATAGCAAGTCTGCAAAGAAGCGCGCGCTTCAATCTGAAAAGCGTCGTCAGCATAACGCTAGCCGTCGCTCAATGTTACGTTCATACGTAAAAAAAGTCATCACAGCTATCCACGCTGGTGATCACGCTGCGGCGACTGAAGCATTTAATGCTGCACAACCAATCCTTGACCGTATGGCAACTAAAGGCCTTATTCATAAGAATAAAGCTGCCCGTCATAAGGCTCGCTTAAATACTAGAATTAAAGCACTTGCTGCTTAAATTTCTAATTTTGCGATAAAAACCGGCTTAGGCCGGTTTTTTTATACTCTTTATTTCGATACCCCCCCGCTCTTTGCATGACGCTAAAAAAATCGACATAACCACTTGAGCAATCCTATCGAGACACCGCTCATATTTTTTGCTAAATTATTGTCAAATAATAAAATACTCATAATAAAAAAGGGACATTATGCAAAAGCATTGCCGTATTTTTCTCACCACGTGTCTGTTAACCCCACTGTTAGCATGCCAGTCACCACCCAAACCCGAAAACATCGTGGCAGCACAACTACAGCAAAGCGCCCTTACCTCAAACCTCGCCTATGAATTAGTCGAATCATTAACCGTTGAAGTAGGACCAAGATTGGCGGGCAGCAACAAAGATCTAGTGGCTGTTCACTGGGCTGAAAACAAACTCAATCAATTAGGTTTCGATAAGGTATATAAAGAAGCGGTTCAGGTCCCCGTTTGGTCTCGTGGATCCGCCAAAGCTGAACTCATCTCCCCTTACCCACAGCCGATAGTGATCACCGCTTTAGGTGGCAGTATTGCAACCCCAACACAAGGCATAACCGCCCCTATTGTGCGTTTTGATAGCTTGGCAACATTAGAGTTAGCGCCAGCAGATAGCATTAAGGGGAAAATTGTTTTTATCGACGATGTCACTAAAAGGTATATAACAGGTAAAGGATACAGTGAGACAGTAGGAGGACGCTCTAAAGGGGCTGTTGCTGCCTCAAAGAAAGGCGCAGTTGCGATTGTAATACGTTCAATTGGAACCGATCACGATCGCATGGCTCATACTGGCATGATGCGCTACCAAGACGGAATAACAAAAATTCCTGCCGCTGCAATGTCTAATCCTGATGCTGATCAGATTAACTTAATGCTTAAGCGCGATCCTAATGTAGTATTAACCCTTACCATGTCACCACAAAGCCAAGGGGATTCGACCTCTTATAATGTAATTGCTGAAGTCACAGGTAGCAGTAAACCTGAAGAAATAGTACTCATTGGCGCGCACCTAGATTCTTGGGATGAAGGGACAGGCGCGATTGATGACGGCGCTGGTGTCGCCATCGTCACTGCTGCAGCAAAGTTAATCCAGCAACTCCCCAATAAACCCGCTCGCACGATACGCGTTGTGCTTTATGCCGCAGAAGAGGTGGGTATCATTGGCGCTAAAGCTTACGCTAAAGCACATAAACATGAACTTGCTAAACATTATATTGCCGCAGAGTCAGATTTCGGTGCAGGCAGTATTTATCAAATAGACTATCGCGTCAACGAAGCAAACTTAGGGGCATTACACCAACTCAGTGCCGTTATGACAAATAATGGACTGATACTGGGATCAAACACAGCATCGGGTGGCCCTGATGTATCCATATTACCAGCACAAGGTGTGCCTGTAGCCTCCTTAAAGCAAGATGGCCGAGACTACTTTGACTATCATCACACTCCTAATGATACACTGGATAAAATAGACCCTGCAGCACTACAGCAAAATGTCGCCGCATACGTACAATTTGCTTATCTGATGGCACAATCGGATGTTGAATTACGCCCAATAGCGACGACTCAATAGCGGTTAGCTTAAGCCATCGTTTATCATCACGGTGGCTTTTCGCTTCGAATGAAGCAGATCACATTTTCTGTTTTGATTTATTTGGTATTGGATATTGGATATTGGGTATTTAGGTGGAATGTTGAAAGTCGTACCTTCAGGTTCCCTATCGCTTGCTCAGCGGGATCTGTGCACCTTTTTTAACAAAGGTCTGTGACACGCTGCAAGTACATCTGACCGCCACGGACGGTGGCAATGCCTCATTCAGTATGGAACTGAATAGGCCAGTGAGCTCTGCCAAAACCTCTGACCTACAAGGATGTGGGAAATGCCTAGAAATGTAAGGAACATTTCCAGCATTGTTTTGGAAGCTCGCAGCCATATCTACACCCGTTATTTCAAGCAAGTGTGTCTCTTCAATTTGGCTTTATTAGTGATTTATCTAGCACGATTATCTAACCATCCTGACACAAGAACCTTAAGACAGTCCATAAAACTGATGGACATATTCTAACCACAAGGATAGGTTAAAAATATTATGGGTGTCCACTCAGTGCAATTGCAGCGATTAAGTAATAACAATAACAATAACAATAACAAATGCACTTTAAAATCAACAACTTAGAGATTTCCATACTCGGGGGGGGGTATTGTAGGTTATAAAGGGTAAGTTTGCCTTATGTTAACTATGGGTTGTTAACTATGGGTGGCTTAGTTAGCTGCTCAAACATTGGGATTTAAAGTGATTGACCTAAAACGGGTACGCATACAAACATTACCGCTTGGTCAGCTCAAAAAAGGCGAAATGCGACCGTTATTAAACGATGAAATAGCAGCACTAAAATCGGAAAAATTTGAATAAAGACTAAACACATTGTTACGCTTCTGAGTTAACATTATTGGATTGTAAGTAAACGTGTCTCTTCGATTTTAGCTTGTGGTTGAGCTTGCTAACTTATTATTGCCCCTTTATCATTTTTGCAGGCTAAAAGACAATCAAACTGAATAAGGTTTTTTCTTTAGAAAAGCTAATCTGAAAGGTTTTTACATAATCTAGAAGTTATGCCTGTCCCATCTCTTCTCATAAATCGTTGGATTGGCGCATCGATAATACTAACTGTTAAACATTAACTCATTATTATCAATGGTTTGTAATATATATAAAAGTGCTATGCAGACCTCGTAAACACCTATGCATCTTTTTTATCTGCTAAATTGTCATATTTAACCTGTATTTTTTGTTAAATAATATATTTACAACAAACACTTACAAGTGATATTTTGGCGAAGAAACTTACAAGAAAGCAGGAGGTTATCCTGCTGCTAATCAATAAGCTGTTAGCAGCCTCACTGGAATCGAGTGGATATTTATCAAGCATCATAACAAAATGGAGTAAACATGCTTAGTGAACAAAAATTAACTGATATAGAAAAACAAATATTAGATGAAAAGAAAACTGTAGATTTTGATACAAGAGAATTTACAATCGAATTCTTAGTTCAAAAATATTTAACCGATATTGAAACAGAAGAAAACGATATATTTGTTCCTGAATATCAACGTGATTTTGTATGGGATGAAGTACGTCAATCACGACTAATAGAATCAATTACTTTAGGGCTTCCAATTCCTATCGTATTTATGGCTGAAGATGCTCAAGGTCGACTTGAAATTGTAGATGGGTCGCAGCGAATAAGAACATTAGCTGCATTTATCTCGGACGATCTAAAGCTAATGAGACTCGAAAAGCTGACGGAACTAAATGATTTAACGTTTAGTGATTTACCTAAATCTCGTCAGAAAAAAATTAAGAATACCCCAATAAGAATGATCGTTCTTTCTGAATCAGCTACAGAAGAAGTTCGAAATGATCTATTCGAGCGTATAAACCGTGGAAGTGATTTACTACGTAACATGGAGAAGAGGAAAGGTATTTATCCAGGAACCTTTAATGATTTTATTTACAAAGAATGTGCAAAAAATCAATTGCTTGTTAAGTTAGCTCCTTTAGGGAAAAGTGTAATAAATAGACAAGAACACGAAGAGTTAATTCTTAGGTTTTTCGCATTAATGGACACATATCCTAAATTTCCTACATACGGACGAGGCATTGGTGTAATGCTCGACGAATATATGGAAGCTAAAAATAAGACTTTTACTTCTGACGAAAAGGAAATAAAACAGAAGCAATTTAATGATATGTTAAAGTTTGTTGATGATGTTTTTGAAAGTGGCTTTCGTAAGAAACATGGAAGTTCAATAACTCGAATTCTCTTTGAAGCAATTTCTGTTGGTGTACATTTAGCTCTTCAAAACGGTAATGCCCTTAATACATCAAAACTGGACGCAGGTGAGTGGCTTAAAGATCAAAGTTTCAAACGTCTAATCTCTGGTACGCACCGTACTCATAGCCCAGATAAAATTAACAAGCGCATAGATTTTGTAAAACGTCAGTTAATTAATAGGTAGGTGGCAGCCTTGTATACTATTAAATATGATTTTGAAGAGAAACGACTGGAAGCAGAAATTTTAATTAATCACATTCAAGATGTTTCTAACGAAACAGGAAGTGTGAATAAAGTAGCAATATTAAAATCGGCATTCATTATACTTCTTTACAATGTAATAGAATCTACAGCGGTCTTAATACTCGAGAGAGTTCATGAGAAAGTTTCTCGTCACCAATATTCAGAATTGTCAGAGCAACTAAAAAAGCTTTATGTTGAATACTATATGTTCAATGAAAGTAAAAAAAAGCAACAAGTAGTTTTGAATTTGATTATTGGTAACTCTCTTACATTTCCTGATTTTGATGAGCTTACAAAAAAGATAAACCTTTTTTCAGGCAACCTCGATGCCAGAGAGTTAAGTAAAATAATGGGGCGTTATGGAATAGGAAAAATAACGAGTTTAAATAAAGAAAAGTTGGTCATAGTCAAAAACAAGAGAAACAAAATTGCACATGGCGAGGTTATGTTTAAGGAATGTTGCCGTAATTCTACTCATAAAGAATTAACTGTAATTAAAACTGCTGTTTTTGATTCACTAAACCAAGTGATTTTATTGACAGATAAATATTTTGAGCAAAAAAGGTATCTTGTACATTGAGTTACAGGCTGTTAATCGATGTATGAACTCCACCATCCTATTAACTAAGGTAAGATGGTTCGAATGACAAAATACAGGAGTTCTTTATGATAAATACTCAGATCATCGGTCTTGATTTAGCAAAAAACGTTATCCAGATTTGTAAGATAGATAGATAGATAGATAGATAGATAGATAGATAGATAGATAGATAGATAGATAGATAGATAGATAGATAGATAGATAGATAGACATGGCGAGTTAATATTAAATAAGGCCATTAGTCCTAAGAAGCTAAGAACTGCTGGCAAAATCGACTACATCAATAGTCCCAATGGAAGGATGTGGCAGCTGTCATTACTGGCGAAGACTAGCAAAAAAGTATGGGCATGACGTCAGTGTTTTAACTATGGGTGGCTTAGTTAACTGTTTATTAGATCACGTGGTTTCGTCGTCTTGTGCCAACTCACCTCTAGCCTACGCCTCATATGATGTTCTTGTTCATCAGCTCGCACTCTTTAATCGTAAATAGGGCTAGCGGCTTGACCACCAAGGATGGTGGAAATGCAGATATTGCAGGAGCAACATATCAGTCATTCAGACCAAGCCTCGCGGCTAAGCCCTTGCCATTCGCTAGTAGTTAGCGTTTAATAACAGTAAGTTATTCTCTTTTAGAAAGAGTAACGGTGATCTTCCTACAGAGGACTTTCACCTCATTAGTTCATGCCCATACTGGGCGTACACAAGTCATTCAAGCAGGACTAAAATACAGCGTGCTGTTCGCTTCGCTCCATTTTAGCCTCTTAATGAGGCGTTAGATTTCACTTGCTCTAAACTTGGATATCATGAATGAAACATTGGACTGAACCAAATGGAATTTTGATTATGCAGATTCCAATAGAATGGCAGTATAAAAACTCAGCTTTTGAAGATGTTGAGGAAGAGTCTCCTTATAGCTTTGAATTATATGAATATTTTGTTGGATGCTTTCAATTAAGCTGCTACCCATTGACTGAGCTTGCTCCCAATAATAAGGGGAACTCTAAATCTGGTTGGTCACACTCAAGAATGGATGATGAAGAGTTTAATGCCCATCTTTTTTGCGGTCAGATTGACGATCAAGCATTGATCGGAAAGTATATATATAACCATGAGCTTCAAGGTGATGTAAGAGTAACTAAACAGCTCGAGATTGTTAAGGCTGTATTAAAATCAATTACAATTGTTCCAGAAAAAGACAGACCTTTAGCTGTAAATCTTGATAAGTACGATCAGTTTCTTGCGTCATTATGTGCATCCCATGATCTCCTAAATTCAGCTGTAGAATCTGAATCGAATATTGAAAGCATTATTGTATGTGCAAATATAATTGATGCGTACCTTAGACTAGGTATTGTTATTACCAAACAGCTCAGAGATAAAACCGATGAAATTGATATTAAGTATCTGTTTCAAGCCGAGGGTGAAAGAGGATTAATGGAGCGAGCAGTGTTCAATGATGCTCTTCAGTTAGACGTTATTAACCAGTCAATAGTTAATGAGTTGAGTGAACTATATAATTTGCGCAATATAATTGTTCATAGATATATAATTTCGCCAATTAAAACACGGGATATGGTTCCTGTTGTTGGTAGATATTTAAAGACGTTGGAAAAAGTTAGGTTAATATTACAAGAAATTGAAAACTCACAAATGGGTAAGGGTTTTGGAATATACGGGCGAGGGTTCACTAGAGAAGATAATTTGAATGATGTTGAGTTTCGACGTGCTTATTCTTGGGCAAATGATAAACATTTACTTGGTAAGTATAAAAGAGATGTCGTAATGAAAAAAATCTAATCGGGTAGCCTGAGGTCTCTAACCTCCAGCCCCCACACCACCCTGCATGCGGCTCCGCACACGACTAAATGGTCTATTTTGTTCCATACAAAATCAGACATTTCTTCCTTTCCTTGGAAGTCAGACTTAGGAGGTAGGGCGAAGCAGGATGCCAGAGTCGAGGGCAGTTCATTTACTCTCAACAATAAAATGTCCTAACTAAACTTTCTGGTTAGCTTCTTGATTTCGAGAGTGAACGACAGTCCACCCATCTCTTAGTGAAAATAAACCCGCTTTCTTAACTCTTACTTCAAGCTTTGCATTACTCATGATAATGTGAATTGTAAATATTAAAGCCTAAGCACTAAATGATTTCTGTCCAAAACCGCGTTAGCAATCACTAAAGCTAAATCGAAGAGATAAATAATCATGTGTAAGTGAGCTCGAGGACTTCGGTTTCAAGGATGAAATCGCAGAGCGTATAGGGATATATTCACAGCGTGCCGAGTGATTACTTACACATCAGTCTGCTGCAAGCAATTAACACCAATGAAACTTTGGTTATCAATAAGCCGACCAAACACCAAATCTGCCCAATGAACCCAATAAAAAAGATATTTAAAACTTGTTATCCGACAAGTTAACCCATTTTTGTCCAAAACCGCGTTAGCAATCATAAAATCTCAATCGAAGAAAAAAAATCATAGCCGAAAAATCATAGCCAGCCATTGTTAATCAATAACATATCGACATTCACGCGAGCCTTCAACGTTCTGCAACTATCAACTCATGAGAGGAAGGAGTGTTAAGCTCATATAACCGAGTGCTCTTAACAAAATGAGGCTTTTTGTCATAAAAAATTGATTTTCAGACAAGGAATATCTGCTCTGTTGATAAACTGAGGAAGATTTTATTGGGGATATATTTGAGCTCTGTTGCACTTATTACGCGAATCCAGCGCCTAGCCTACTTTCAGATACTCACAACTCGTGGAAAAATGCCGTCGTCTTTTATTTAGGTGTTCACAGTAGCGACTTAGCTCTTGCAATGTCCCTACTGGTCGATGAAATAGATGCCCAAACTCTGTGGTGATTTTGAGCCAATTGTCAGCAGGAATGTTTAACCTCGTTAATATCTTATCTGCATTAGCTGAGATTGCTCCACGTTTATCATCTCGAATAATACGGCCTGTTTCATCAATTAATTCAAGATAGTCTTTCAGCGCGAAGTTTATTCCTTTGGGTTGATTCAGCCGTTCATCCCCAATAAAAGGCAGTAATCTGGTAGGCTGCTTTCCATTAATTGCTGCTTTGACTCGCAATTGTAGGCTGGTGTAGTCTGAATTCTCTGGCGTATTGATCATCTTAGCCCGAATCGGATTAAATTCAACGTAGGCCATACAAGCCAGTAGATACAAAGAAAAAGCCACCTTTTTTAAGAGGTGGCTTTCTTTTGATTTCCTCAACTCACTTTACTTTGTTATTAATGCAACTCCACTTTTACTGGCCAGAGGCCAAGAAGAAGCGAGTAAAAATAAGCTTAATATTCAAGTAAGAGAACCTAACAGAAAATTGGACAGTCCTCAAACCAATCGGCAATGTCATTTGCCGCACTTTCATAAGCGGTTCCTGCAAAATCCCCTGCCGCTGCTCCGTAGGTATTCATCGCTTGGTCTACACTTATCAGTCCCCCTAACACCGCATCTTTTGGAGAAATAAGATTCTGACTTATCGCGTCGGCTACCGATATAACGCCTTCATCGATAAAGTGAGTGACGGCAACTTGATAATCATTTATGGCTGTGGTCATGGACAGCAGTCCAGCATTAACCGCTTCAGCACCACTCATCAGTCCCGATCCTACTAGCTCACCAGCTTCGGCTGTCTCGTTGGTATTAATAACGACGTTAACATCAGCATTCACACCAATTAACGCGGCAATTTTTCCAGAAGCACCGATAGTTAATTCACCATCTTTGTACTGCGCTGTCGCACCGCCGCCATATCCCGCGCCTAAACCAGCTTCAACACCACCTTCGCCATTGGCACCAACACCCCCGACTGAAACACTGCTATAACCGGTAGCGGTTGCCATTAATCCCGCTTCAGCCACATACTCTGCCGAACCACCGTAACAGCCATCGCCATAACAAACTTGGCCATCAGCGCCAATATTGGCATAAGCGGTTAATGCCACTGTTTCTGTTTTTTCATAGCGGGTACCGGGGAAAAAGTCTGCTTCAACACTTAATTGATACTCAGCACTGACGGTCGCTTGGACACCAGTGTTGACGCCTAACGAGGTTTCGGTTGAATTAGCCGTGACCTGCGCCGCCACTTCTTGCTCCACATAAACCCCAGCATTGACGTCGCCTTCGGCTGTGGCAACACCATCGACACCAAACGATCCACCGACAGTGGCAACAGCGCCTGCTTTTCGATAAGCGCGCGCTTCAGCTCTAACGCCGTCGGGTCCCACATTAAATGACATCTCAGCGCCTGCTTCGGCGTACACTTTCGCGTTTGCATAGCCATTAATGCGGGCACCTTTCATCACATCGGTACCAAAGGTGGTTTCTATGCTGGCTTCTGTTGTCATGGCGATTTTAATATCAAAATCTTTAGCCTGCTCTATGGTCGAATAGTCAATGAATAGCTCGCCGTTTTGAATATCGATTGCAGGTATAGCATAAACACCGTTGCCTAAAGCAATTGAGTTATTAACCGTTGCCCCGGTAGGAATGCCAGCCACAATGACAACACCGCTATTTAAATCAATCGCTTCCGGTATTTTATAACGACTATAAAAATCGCTTATTGACACCAGTTTGTCGCTAAAATGGAGATAATCGATGCTAGTCATTAGCAGTCGAGTCACTTTACTTGTGTCGGCTTTCTCACTAATTTCTAACGAGTTACCAATACGTTTGATGGTAAAGTCACCTCTGTTGCCAGGCATCCTAAACTGAGTACCACTGACCGTACGCTCTATGTCGGTATTGTTGATAAATACCTGTTGATTTACCAGTACCGTTTCGCCGTTATAATGGCTATTTAGCTCAACACCTACATAAAAATCTGCGGTTGAGTTACTGACATCAAATATCAGCCCTTTAACTTGGGTCTGTGTTAGTGACACAGTCCCTCCCGAACTTAATACATTATTGTCGCTATCTAACAAACGAACATCATAAGGAATACCAGAGATAGTCACTGTCGAATCGGCGGCAATTTTAGGACTAACAATAATATCTACAGGCACCGATTTATCGAACCCATAGGTAGATTTGATAGTACGGTATCTATTTTTCTCTAAACGAAACTGACGATCACTGGTACTGAGAACATATTGGTGTTTATTAAATTTGTTGGTTACCCAAGCACGACCACTGCTATCAACAGATAAAGTTTCTATAACAGGCATAGAAGAAAATAGTTCCCACTCGGCGCCATTGTTTTTTCTGTATGCACCATTGTATCCAATAACCCAAAGGCTGCCATTTGGCCCCATGGCGACATCTCTAGCCGAATCATCAAGTGGCACTGACTGCCACGGCTCTGAGACGTTACTTGTTCTGGTATAGATAGCGCCGTTGTTTTTGACTCCCCAGACCCAACCGTTTTCTTGAACTGCTATCGATGTTAACTGATCATCGACTAATAACCAGTTACCCTCTATTCCTGAGCGAGTAAAAAGTTGCCCGTTGGCATTAATTCCCCATACATTTCCTGTTTTATCCACGCCAATATCTGTCAGCATGCCATCAACAAGTTGCCATTCACTGTTTTGTGTACGTGAATAAACTTGCTTGTTTTGTCCATCAACACCATTACGAAGTCCCCAGTAACGCTGGTCTTCACTGGCATAAACCACGTTTTCGATGACTGTTGAAAAGTCGACACTGCCACTTTGAGCAAACAAAAAATCGGCTTGTTTAGGCGCGATAGAGTAGTGAGGGGTGGCAACAGTACTGGTACTGGTAATAATACCTATTTCGCTTGAGGTTTGATAAACGGTTTTCACTTGTAGGTCTATATCACCAAAAAATCCGTCTGGTACATTTACAAAAAGCTTGCCATTTTTCAATGCATCCAAGTCGACAATCTGCATATAGCGACCGCCTTTACTTAACTTCGGCAATAATGCTTGTCCATTAATGGTAACACCTTTTGGTAAACCTGAAACCACCACTGAGCGGAAATTATTGGGCAGGGAGAAGTCTTCTACCTGTAGCAAAATGTTAGTGCCAGACAGCTTAGGGGCGATATAATAGCGAGGATTTGCAACGGTATGAGTTCCTGTAATCACACCTATTTCGCTTGAAATTTGATAAACTGTTTTCACCTCTAGATGTATACTGCCCAAAAATCCGTCGACGACATTCAAAGTCAGCTTGTCATTTTTTAAGGTGTCCAAATCGACCGTTTGCGTGTAATAGCCGTCGGTACCCAAGGTCGGTAATTGTGCCTGGCCATTAATCGTGACACCTGTTGGTAACCCTGAAACCTCCACGGAGCTGAAACCATTGGGGAGAGTAAAGTCTTCAACTTGCAGCAAAATATCTGTGCCTGCCGTTGTCTCTTTTGTTGCCCATACTTTTTGCCCTTGTTTATCGAGCGTGACAAGCTGACCATCGTCGAGTAAAACTAACCGTTGTGCATCTGTTGAGGTGGTATTGGATGCCCAAATAGTGCCTCGGTTATCAGTAGGACCAGTGCCATTATATAGCGCAAATTTACCATCACCTTGTATAGCAGCAAAATAATCACCCGCTCCACGATTGGTATTTGATGCCCAAATATAACCTTGATTATCCGCAGGGCCAGAGCCTTTATAAATAACAAAATTACCATCACCTTGCATCGCGACAAAGAATTTTTTATTGGCTGAAACAAGATACTGACCATTTGCTAAATAATTTGAAGATTCTAAAACGCAATTATCACACTGTTTATTTTCTCCATAATATTGATACACGCTGGCTTGCGAAAAAGAAGAGAACCCCAATAGGGTTGCAATGATTGATACGGATTTTAATATAGGTTTTTTCATGATAATTACTCGCTTTAATTTGTTTTTTGTTTTGTTTTGTTTTGTTTTGTTTTGTTTTGTAAGCCACGTTTTAATACCTAGTATCGGTTTTAAAGCTTATTTTAATACTTGCATGCTATCAGTGGTTATTATTATAACCATGCTTTGTATCATTAATGTCACATCATGGTGACATTAGGTTACAGGGGAGAAATATATGGTGTTATAGTGATGTCACTGCAAATAATTGGGCCAAATATCAGCCCACTTTGAGAATTTATGATTACTGATAGATTAAAAAGAATACTGATTATCGAAGATGAACTGATTATTCGTGAGATGACTGCAGAATTATTAGAAGACGAAGGTTATGATGTTAAAACAGCAGCTGATGGTAAAAATGGTTTATATTTAGCCGAAAGTTTTCAACCCGATTTAATCTTGCTAGATTTAGGATTGCCTGATATTGACGGAGCTATGGTTGCAAAAAGATTAAAGAAAAATAATAAAACGAAACATATTTTGATTATGGTGTTATCTGCCAGAAATGATGATTTAGATGTTGTCACGGGTCTAGAATCATACGCAGATGAATATTTGACTAAACCCTATAAAGACAAAATGTTAACAGCTAGGCTTAAAGCCGTATTGCGAAGAAATGAACCCAAAGAAAAAATTGAACAATTAGAAGTCGGTGGTATTGTTTTAGATGCATTGACTTTTACTGTCGCGACCCCTGAAGGCAATATTATATTGTCCAAAACTGAATTTGAAATTCTCTATGTTTTCGCTAAAAATCCTAACCGAGTTTATAGCCGAGGCAAAATTATTTCTTTTAGTCGAGGAGAGGGGTATCCAGTCACTGATCGCGCAGTTGACATGCATATTGCCCGCTTACGTAAAAAACTCGGCAAGCGAGGCTGTTTAATCGAAACTGTTCGTGGTATTGGCTATCGTCTCACTCAAAATTAATGACTTTTTTTATGAAAAAACGAATGTTTTACATAAAGCAACGGGCGCCTTACTTAAAGCGGTCTGTGTCTTTTTTATTATTAAGTCTCTCGGTTTGCAGTTCACTTTTTGCAGGTCAATTACCTC
Source organism: Shewanella sp. VB17 (assembly GCF_013248905.1). Lineage (NCBI taxonomy): Bacteria > Pseudomonadati > Pseudomonadota > Gammaproteobacteria > Alteromonadales > Shewanellaceae > Shewanella > Shewanella sp. VB17. Next base: position 1,404,839 of record NZ_JABRVS010000001.1, on the reverse strand, counting down.
ACAGGCTCTATACGTCTGCCGACGGACTGGTTCAAAATGATGGCTATACCCTATATCAAGATAAAAAAGGGTACGTTTGGTTTGGGACTTATGGCGGGATCAGCCGTTTTGATGGCAATCATTTTGAAAATATTACCACCAATAATAGTAAGCTTAAAAATAATGTGATTAAAACCATTACTGAAGATAGTGTTGGCAATTTATGGTTTGGTTTTCCTGGTGGTATTGGGCAATTGGTCGATGGAACAATCGTGAATTATGGACCGGACAATGGATTACTGGGAAATGATGTTAATAATCTTGTGGCTGATCCAGTTAACGGCGTGTGGGCATTAACTCAAAAAGGCGTCAGTTATTTTGATGGCGATAAATTTACCACTTATGCCATTGAAGATATACAGGTCCGTGACCATGTACTTGCTATTTCAAAAACTCGCGATGTCTATATAGCCTTAACTGATGGCATTGCTAAATTGAATGCTGAAACAGGAAAACTCGTTAGGCTTAACAATATCGATCTAAAACCTTTAGCATTGCACTTTGATGAAAAAAAAGATGCGCTGTTTTTTATTGATAAGTCACACTTGTATCGCTATCAAGATGAAAAGTTGACAGTCCTCGCGACTTCGCCGCTTTCAAGCCCTATATACACCTACAATGTTACCCCAAAAGGAGATTTTCTGATTTTGTCCGCCAGTGACATCTGGTTCTATTCTCTGTCGGAACAAAGCAAAGTGTACCGTGGGGAACAATTTGGCAGTCCATCGACTTCAAATATCATTGAAGATCGTGAGGGTAATTGGATAGTTACCGCATCGGGAGGCGTTGTTGTTATTACTAATCGTGACGTTGAAAGTTTTACCTCCTTGATTACCGGAAACTTAGTCACAAGTGTCTCGATAAATAATGATGGAAATATATTAATCAGTGGTGATAAAGGTACGGCTCTTTATAGTAAAAATTTAGACATCATTCAACGGTATAACCAAGGCTTCGTCAACTATGCTTATCAGATTGATGACATTATATACACAGGTGGTGATGAAATAGGTGTTCAACGTTGGCATGTTGACGGTAGACATTTAGAAACGATTGATATTGGCCAAGGCAGCAGTACCGCATTTTTATTCGCTGAGCCTAATAAGCAATGGATCGGAACTTATTCAGGACTCTACTCTTTAAGTGACAACAAGATCACATTAGCACACAGCACAGGTTCAGGGCTAAAAAGTAATGTCATTTGGACCTTATTTAGGGATAAGAAAAATAACTTGTGGGCAGGTACCGAAGCAGGACTCGCCAAGTATGATGGTCATGAGTGGACGTTATTTGACAATACTAACGGCTTTGACGACATTCCGGTATGGGCAGCAATAGAAGATCCTGAACGAGGTTTAATCTTTGCTACCGATAACGGCATGTCAATTTGGAAAAATAACCGTTTTAGTTCATCACCTATCCTAGCTAATTTAGTGCACGCCTCAATTTTTTTAGATAAAAATAAAAAACTATGGAATGGTAACAGCGAAGGAATATTCCGAATTAATTCAAATGATGAAATCGACTTGCATCTTGATAGCGCTGACGGGTTGCCTATCAATGAGATACATCTTCATGGATTTGCCAGTAATGGAGAGTATCTTTTTGCGGCCACATACCAAGGCTTAGCAAAGTTTAAAGTCGATATAACAGCACAACAAAAAAAACCTCCTGGGCTGGATATCTCAGGTATAGAAATTAATGGAGAAAAAATAAAGTCTGGGATAGAAAATCCACTCGCTTACTCCTCAAATAACATGAAATTTCATTTCAACGGTATTTATATTACTAAGCCAAAGACACTTAGATATCAATATTATTTAGAGGGGTTTGAATCACAATGGCAAAAAGAAACCACGATTAATCAAGCCAGCTATACCAACTTAGCTGCCGGTAACTATCGGTTTCACGTCAAGGCGCTAGCCGGGAGTCAGTTTTTAGAACCTTTAGTTAGCCACACTCAAGTGATCGAATTTTCTATTTTACCGCCCTGGTGGAAATCATGGTGGGCGTATCTTTTGTATATTGCATCTTTTGTGGCGTTAATATTCACATTATTATGGATTATCAGAGTACTAAAAAATAAAGTGCAAGCTCAAACCATCGTCTTAGAAAAACAGCTTTTAGCAATAAAAGAAACTGAAAAAGAACTTAAGATAAATGAGGTTGCACTTATCTCCTCTCGAAATATAGAACGACAAGCGAATGAGGCAAAATCCATTTTTTTGGCAAACATGAGTCATGAGATCCGCACACCTCTTAATGCCATTATTAACTTATCTCGAAATTTAAAAAGTGTCGATATCGACAATAAGCATTTGTCACAAATTAACATGATTAATTCTTCAGGTGAACATTTGCTAACTGTGATTAACGATATTTTAGATATCTCTAAAATTGAATCCAAGCAGTTGAGTTTACATTGTTCATATTTTGATTTGCATCAATGTTTGTTGTTTACAGTCGATACATTGAGACTAACAGCTCAAGATAAAGGCTTAGATATTGGGTTTGATTATCATCATTCATTACCTAACATTATTTATGGCGATGAAGGACGTATGCGGCAAATTATTTTCAACCTCATCAATAACGCCATAAAATTTACTGAAAAAGGCCATGTGTTAGTGGCTGTCGATTACCAATTTTCAGAGCATGAGAGTTCAGTCGTTAACATTGAAATTACCGATACAGGGATAGGGATTAAACAAAAAGACTTACCATTATTGTTTAATAATTTTCAACAGATCGACAATGCCAGTACAAGAAAATATGAAGGCACAGGTCTTGGATTAGCGATCACTAAAGAACTTGTAGAATTAATGGAAGGGCATGTTACTGTGGCGAGTCAATATGGCATAGGTACCAAGTTTTCAGTGAGCATTCCAATTATTTTGGGTGAAGTTAGTCACCTCACTGTGCAGCCAAATGATGAAAGCAATCAGACTTATGATCTAGAAGGCTTACATATATTAATGGCGGATGATAACGAAACTAATATTGCCGTAGTCGAAGTGTATTTTGAGGATGTTAACGCTCAGCTGACTTGTGTTAATAATGGTCAAGAGGTACTAGACAGTCTGAAAGAGAATCACTTTGACATTATTCTGCTGGATTTAGGCATGCCAGTGATGGATGGATTGACGTGCTGTAAGCTAATTCGTGAAGGCTTTGTTGGTAAAAATAAACAAAACATTCCAATTATTGCACTATCAGCTCATACAACCCCAGGGCATAAGGAGAAAAGTAAAACTGCAGGTTTTAATGAATACCAAAGTAAACCGATAGACTTCCCACAATTGTTTTCTGCTATTAAGCGGTTAACTTCAGGTGAAATGAATAGTCAATTTTTGTCCGTCGAAGATAGCGTGTTTTCTGCCAGAAAAAAAAGATTTATTAAGGTGTTCGCAACTGGTATTCCGGAACTTATCGATGTACTCAATAAAGCTGTTGATAATAATGATGTGGAGGATTTATGCCGAATAGTTCATAAATACAAAAGTTCAACTGGCCAGTTAGGGCTGGATGCCTTATATCAACAGTTAGTTGAGATTGAGAACGGAGTGTTAGTGTCTTCATTTGAGGTGATTGTTAACAAAGTCGTATTATTGAAAACGCTACTGAATCAGCTCAAAGAGGATACGCTTAATGATTGATAATGGCTGGCTATGATGTGTTATTTTGATTAACCATGGCTGGCTATGGATTTACAGATTTACGAGGTAAAACAGGCGCTATCTTGAAGAGGTAGGTATAACTGATTTTTGCCCCTTTATCATTTTTACAGGATAAAAGGCAAGTAAGCTGAATAAGGTTTTTGCTTTAGAAAAGCTAATGTAAAAGGCTTTTGTGTAGTCTATAAAGTTATGCCTGTCCCATCTTTTATTTTAATGTCTCCCCCTTTGCAATACTTTTCTCATCAATACGAAGATAATTTTAGCGATAAAGCGATGTCATTAGCCAACTTGTGCTATAGATTTATGGTCTATAAATCTTTATAAGTAAATAGAAATGGATCAACCTGATAAAATTTATCGCTATCAAAAGTTTAGTGCATTAAGTATCGGTGCTTTGTGTCATGATCAATTATATTTTTCTGAGCCAAGATCATTTAACGATCCGCTTGACTGTCAACCAAGTGTTGAATCAGATTCTAATATAGATAGGTTGCGTTTAGTCTTGACGACACAAATACAGCAGAGGGTAGAAGCTGAAATTTTATCGTCACTTACTAAAGCAAAGGTTACTGGTGAAAACTCCATTAAACATGCGAAAGAAATAGCAAAACAAATTGCAGAAAATGAATTATTAGATATTAAATATAATGCAAAAGATCCCGAGCGTGAAAGTAGTTATTTTGACAATGAATGTTGGTTACTTACATGTGAAATAGAAAGGGAACTATTAAAGAAATATGATCGCGGTATATGTTGCTTTACATCTAATAAATATAACCCTTTACTTTGGAGTCACTATGGAGATCAACACCGTGGATTTTGTGCTGGATATGACCTAAATAGAAAACCAAAACCAGATTTGCACAAAGTCATATATAACGGTAATCGAATAGTACATACAAATTTAATAGCCAAAGCAATAATTGAAGAGGATTTAGAATATCAAAAAAGGTTAGATGAAAATGTTCTTCTACGAAAAGCAGAACCTTGGTCATATGAAGATGAGTGGCGTTTATTTGGGAAGAGTGGAATTCAAGACTCGGTTTTAGCGCTTAAAGATATTACGTTTGGTCTTAGGTGTACTGATGCTGTTAGACATTCTGTAATAGCATCGCTTGAAAATAGGGGTGATGGAATTAATTTTTACCAAATATATCAAACACGGGGAACTTTTGATTTAGAGGAACGGCTTATAGATACTAAAGAACCAAGTTCATTGCCTCACACCGCTTGCTCTGGTTTTGAAGTATTTGGCCATTTACTTGAAATTCCCTCGGAGCTATAAAACGGATATATTTATCGGAGTTCACTATGTTACATAAAATTGAAGAGTGGATTGATACTACAAACAAACTATTTTCCGGAGAACGTAAAAGTTGTACTAAATTTTCAGAAGAATTTGTAGGTTTCTATTCCTCAGAGTTTTTAAGTGAGTCATTTTTTGTAGTTGTTGATTCTATTCCTAAGCCTGACTTCCCTGAGTTACGTGAAGCTGGACTAGGTGATTTTCTTGATATGGAAGTTCAAGGGATCACGTATAAAAATACGTACTATATAGTCCCTGAAGTAGCTGGAAACCTACGATTGCACTTTCATGAACTTGTTCATGTAGCGCAGTGGAAGCATTTAGGAGCAATAGCTTTTCTCCAAAAATATATATCTGAGATTAAAAGTGAAGGGTATGCAGGAGCTCCTTTAGAAAAAATTGCTTATACATTCGATGAACACTTTGCGAATAGTAAGGTAAAAGTTGACGTTCCTAGCTTCATAGCAGCCCAAAAATTCTAAACAGCCACCGTCTAAAGACGGTGGTTTTTTAGAAAAAGAGCATCAACCTGTTTGCAATATCTCATCAATGAATAGTGATTATGCAATTATTAAATGTTACAGGTTAAAATCCATTAAGTGCATTGATTTGTTGGTGATTTAGGTGTGATGCAGAAGCTTTGGTATAGCATGTTTCATAGGATGATATCCAAGGAGAATAAATGAGTGATTCAAAAAAATCAAAGATTATGCAGGAAATTACTGATTTTGCAATAAAATGGCCAACTAAAAAAATAGAGGATATGAAACTTTTATCAACTCAAGCATATGAGCAGGGCTGGTATTTGAATGAGGTATTAATATTTACTCTTAATGGTTCAATTATTGCAAATGATAGATTAAATGATGCGGTCATTGAGCTTATAAATGAAGACTGGGACGAATACTGGAATAACTTAGTTGAGTATCGACCGTCCAGGAAAGAGCTATTTATGGAAATTAAACGGTGCCATGAGTTGAGTTTGTATGGTGCAGCGATACATTTAAGTTTTAGTCAAGCTGATGGCTTATTCTATGATAAATTTGGTGTGAATTTATACAGTAATCGATTCGGTATTGCTAAAAACAAATTTTGTTTAGAGCTTAATGACTTTATTAGTCGAGACTCAATTGAAGTTTTAAGCGCGCACTATGAAGATGGCAGTCTACTTCGGAGAATTATCAATGAAGTTTACTCAGATATTTTATCTAAGACGGATGGTGATATAGTAAAGAAAACAGACAATATTGTTGAAAGAGAGCTATTACTTCCTAATAGACATGGTGTACTTCATGGTATTCATACAGACTATGTAAGCGAGCTTAATAGCTATAAAGCGATAACCTTCCTAATCTTTATTCTTTTTGCCCTCAATGGTGAAGAAATTATGAAATAATTCCCAAAATCCATTCAATGTTGGGTTTAGTGCTTAAGGTGCAATAGTTAGAGTTATGTGGCTGCGCTGCCCACATAGTTAGTACGGTATTACCATACCTTTTCTCATCTAAATACCATAAGTGAGAGCAAAACCTCTAGCTCATTTCTGTCCATAATCGAGTTAGCAACCATAAAATCTCAATCGAAGAAACAAGGCTTTGCTTTTAACAAAGGTGTAGATACGGCTGCGAGTTTCGGTTTCAAGGATGAAACCGTAAAGCGGCCATGGATGGCTTCACAGCGTCTCGCAGAAGTGTCTACACATAGGCCCACGGCAGGTGATTAATAAAATTTGAAACTTTGGCCATCAATAAGCCAATCAAACACCCAACCTGCCCAATGAACCCAACCAAAAGATATTTAAAACTTGTTATCCGACAAATTAACTCATTTTTGTCCATAAATTAGCTAGCAACCATAAAAGCTCAATCGAAGAAACAATGCTTTGCTTTTGACAAAGGTGTGAACGTGGCTGTGACCTTCCGTGACAGGGAAGTCACGGCAGAGGCTATAGGGATATATTCACGCCGTGTCACTGAAGTGTTCGCACAGTTCTCGCCGAACAGGCGTTAAACACCAATGAGGCTTTGGTTCATCAATAAGCTAACCAAACACCAAACCTGCCCAATGAACCCAATCAAAAAGAGATTTGAAACTTGTTATCCGACAAGGTAACCAAGTTAGCAATCTTAAAACCCAAATCGAAGAAACCATACTTTGCTTTTGACAAAGGTTGATCCGACAAGTGCTGAATGGAATACCAAACCCACCAAATTCAGTGATACACTCGATGCTCTACATCTGCTAAAGGGAATAGAGTGTGAATTATGACATTAAGGAAATCAAACCGCTGCATGATAGTCAGGTTTATGAGATCATCAAAAAAGTCGCTGAAGAGTATGGCGCCATCGGCGAAGGTTTTGGCCCTTCTGATCCAGAAGTTACTGCCATGAGTCAGCACTATAAAGATGAAAGCGCTAGCCGCTATTTAGTGGCGACAGTAAAGGGCAATATTGTAGGCGGAAGTGGTATAGGATCGTTTAATGGCAGTCATGACGTTTGTGAGTTGCGTAAGTTATTTTTACTGTCTGAAAGCCGTGGCTTAGGCCTGGGTAAAAAGCTCACTGAAGCCTGTCTAGATTATGCTAAGAGCAAAGGATACACCAGCTGCTATCTGGATACCTTAACCAGCATGAAGCCAGCCATTTCTCTGTATGAAAAGCTAGGGTTTACACATCTTGATAAACCACTTGAAGGTACCATTCACCATGGCTGTGATATCTGGATGCTAAAAGCACTGTAATTCACCAAACGTGAGCCACAGAGTATGCTGAGGCTCAAGTTTATAGCGAGCGGATCCAACATCAAACCCACCTGTCCAACCAGTCCAATCAAAAAACTCGAAATGTATTATTTTACACGCTAATTAATTAACTCAATCAGCTCATGAATCGTCTTCACTGGGTTGATTTTTGCCCCTAGCCCTTCCATTGATTTATGGTAATTTCGAAAAGGGATAAAAACTTCAGTGAAACCGTGTTGCACCGCTTCTTTGACTCGCGGGACGCCACTGTCTATCGGGCGAACATCACCGTTTAAACTAAGCTCGCCCATAATGCAGGTGGTTCTTGGTACCACAAAATCATGTAAACTGCTCAATAGTGCCGTCACCAGAGCAAGATCAATGCAGGTTTCAGACTCATCAATTTTCAAGCCGCCAACGATATTAAAATACGTATCGTGAAAAATCTTCGTTTTAGTGTGTTTTCGCAGTATGCCTGTCAGCATTTTAATTCGATTCATATTGAGACCAACACAGACACGCTGGGGAAACTCACCTTCAGTCTCAGTCGTTAAGCATTGGATTTCTAAAAGTAAATTTCGATTTCCTTTACGAATGCAGGTGATCGTTGCACCTGCCGATTCGGTGGTTGATCCAGACAGAAAAATTTCACTCGGATTATCGACGCTTATCATGCCTCGCTCTGTCATTTTGAAAATACCCACGGTATCGACATCGCCAAAACGGTTCTTATTGGCTCTGAGGGTACGTACCTGACCATCGTTACATTCTAGATGAGTCAAACAGTCAACAATATGGATCAACGTCTGCGGTCCAGCGGTTTCATTGTTTTTATTGACATGAGCCACCAGAAACATGGTCACGTTGTTTTGCTTACAATATTGCGTCAGCGACTGAGCACTGCTTTTTACTTGGGAAGGCGAACCCGGACTGCCATTGGCTAAATCTGTCACCACTGCTTGAATAGAATCAATAACAGCAAACTTGACCTGTTTAGCATCTAACTCAGCAATAATGGCTTCGACACTGGTCTCAGCCATAAGGTACAAATTGTCTTCATGACAGTCTAACTTAAGCCGCTTGACGCGATTCTTAAACTGAGACAGTGACTCTTCGGCGGTACAGTAAAGGGAAGGCATAATTTGTGACATACGAGCAACAAGATCAGACAATAAGGTCGTCTTACCCGCACCGGGATCACCCGAAATAATATTCACCGATCCTGTGGTTAGGCCGCCACACAATACGCGATCTAACTCTCCGATCCCGGTGAGCATTTTTTCAGCTTCAAATTCTTTAACTTCACTCAGTTTTTTTGAGCCACCGCCAACAGCGCCGGCATACCCCGCAACAGAAGCATTAGTTGGCTTGCTGGTACTGATACGCACTTCGGTGATCGTATTCCATTGCTGACATGCATTGCATTGTCCCTGCCAACGCGGAAAATCTTGCCCACATTCATTGCACACATATGCTGTTTTATTTTTAGCCATATCTCATCATCATTGGTATATTAATACGTAAATCAATCCTAGTAAGCACCTTTAACTGAGATACTACGACTAAATTTACTCATTGATTTTATTGCCTATAATGATCTAAGAGCCTGCCATTATTACAATAAAATCGTGCTCTACTTTACTTGGTAAAATTAGGGTTAGTTATTTAATAACAAAAACTTACCTCAACACGGGAAGGAAAAATAACTATCAAGAAATCCGATAAATGGCCGACATATAATTATCACATCATAAGACTATCAGGCATGGAGGCAATTATCACCTTAAAAGAAGTATTCAGATGGGTGTAGCAAAGTCCAGTTATGCCCTAATATTAAAGAGTGAATGTTAAGTCGTCTTTATCATCTCCTTTACTTAGCATACACATCAACTAAAACAAGAAAATTTCCTACAAAATAAGAAGTGAGTAATGAGTTTAGACGAGCACAGTGACTTAATTGAACAGCTAAAGCCCCTTTTAATGCAGCCTGATTTTCAGACTCTTTTCGACATGCTGACAAAAAATGAGTCAAATTCTACCCGTTTCCTGTTAAAAATGGAGCTTAATAGGCTCTCCACGCCTTGTACAAGAGTTATCGATTTAAGGGATAAGTCTGAACTTCCTTGTGAAGAAGTGAGTCAACAAGACTACCATCACTACTTAGATGAGCCTGCTAAAGAAAGCTTTGCCGAATCGATGGCTCTCTATCATAACAGTTATACACTCGGCGTTTATGAAGCTGTTATCGATTCACACCGCAAGCGTAAAACGAAACAGCAAGAACAGGGCAGCAATGAAAGTTCAATTTCAGATCCCTTTATTGCCAAAGGCGTGGTTCTGGGCAGCTATTTTAACCGCAGTGAAGAGAGAATGAATTACAGTATTCGTATCTCTACAGCCCAAGTAGGAAAAGCTGAAGTACAAGGTATCACCGTTGATTTATCTGTGTGTGGTGCCCGTATTCGCTTACCTTTAAAACACAATTTCGATCTTGATGCCCCGTTAAAAATTAAATTACTTGAACTCAGTGAAGAGTTCTATTTTGAAGATCTGCAGCAAGGGGTCGATTACCACATCGTCGACAGCCAGACCAATTCTGAATATTGCTGGATGCGGCTTAAACGGATAGGTGGCAGTGCGGCACTTTCTGACATGCTTTCAAACTTAATTAAAGGCCATAAATTTAGGTACAAAGTCGATATTAACGATATTTTAGTCGCTGCTACGGGACTCGGATTTGAGCGTCATTACTTACCACATCTTCCCCATCTCCCCTTGTTTATAGAGCAAAAAGAAGACAGTTACGAGATCACCCACAAACTGCTCAGTCGAGATAATCAGCAATTACAGTACTTTTTCCAAGATGAGCAACAAATTAGTCAGCTGCCAAAATTGTTAACCAGTGATCGAATACAATCCTTAGTCAGTGAACCGGATAATAAAGACCACGGGTTATTTTTCTGCTTCACTTTTCACAGCAATGGCAGGATCTTTTTTTACTCTGCCACATTAGCTGAGCTTAAGACAAATCAGCTGACCTCTTTATTTTTGAGTTTCGGCTCTGCCAAGCCGTCATGGAAAACCTTAAAAGTGACTCACCATGCTGTTGATCACAGTAAATCCTATAAGTCGAGTGTACTTCCTGGAGATGACAGTAGTTATTCTCCGTTAACAGAGGCCCAACTTAAGCGTTTTACTCATGTACTGCAACTGATTGACCTCACTGATCCTCACGCCAAAGAGCATTATCAAAACTGGAGCCAAATATGTGATAAAACTGCCAATGACTTAAAAATATTTGGCCAAAAAAAAGCACTGCACAACTCTGCTAAATTACTTTCTCTTCAATTCAGCGAACGCAGAAATGAAGCTAGGTTTGCTTTTAAGACAAAAGTCACCATCAATCAAGGTACAAAAAGTATCAGCGGGACCACTCATGATATATCCAGTAAAGGGCTACAACTGGCCTTAGAACTTCCTGCAGATTTTGATCAAGCAATACCTCTGCAACTTGCCTTCCCAAAACTGCAATCGATAGCGGGGAAAATCCAACTAAACCAATTGCCCTATCGGCTGATTAGAACAAAAGACGCCGGTTCAAACATGCATCTAGCGGCAATATTAGGTCACACGCCACACGTAGGTGTTGAATTTATGAATAAACTCATAAACAATAACCGCGACAAATTAGAAAAATTAACCGAAGCCAATAGTGAAATGAAAGAACTGGCGGATGGACTAAAAAATCTACTGGTACGCCATCTAGATTCTGTGCCGTATTTTATAGAAAAAACGGTTAAATCCGCTAAATTAAGCACCTTAGGTATCGGGACGAATAAAAATGAGATAACGGATTTATTTGCAGGCTCAGCCTCAGAACCACTGCAGTATAATTTGTCATCCATATTGAAAGATGGACGATTAAAGCAATCCTTTATCGAACCAATCCGTGCTATGAAGCCCCAAGATGGACTCAATTATTTTGAATTATACCTACAAATATCCAGACAATATCAAGGTGAGATACAAATAGACTGCCTCTCACCTGATGATATTGGAGATACCCAAGCAAAAGAGAATTTTATTAACCAAAGCCATAAGGTCGGCCGCTTTATGGCATTGAGAGTTTACCTAGGCGTCACCACCAAACCCGATCTAACCTACATTAGAAGGGAACTAGAGCATATTACTATCCATGCTCACCATAAAGCTAAGCAGTTGCATGACCGCTTAAACCAAATCATTGCGGTAGGGGAATTTCTCGATATCACAGAGGAAGTGCTGCTTAGATACCCCAATATTTATGATCAATCCAGTCAAAGCTAACCCACACTAAGCACTAAGCTAATAACAACAAATAAGGTAACGCTTTTAAATCTACATGTTTAATCGCCTGATCTGCCACCGCTTCAAGCGCAGGCTTAGCATGATAGGCAACCCCAAAATCTGCAGCCTTAATCATAGGTATGTCATTCGCTCCATCACCGATAGCTAACCTCTGATCTGGCGCTATCTGCCATTGTTGAGCACAACGCACTAACGTATCCGCTTTATACTGAGCATCGACAATTTGCCCTGATACTTGACCTGTCAGCCTGCCATCATTTATCACTAACACATTGGCATACGCAGCATCTAAATCAAGTAACTGCTTAAGGTGCGCTACAAACGGGGTGAAGCCACCTGATGCAAGCACGAGTCGCCAACCATAATGTTGTAATTCTTTGACCATTTCTTTCAAACCTGACATTAAAGGCAGCGTGTCACACAAGGTGCGAATAATCGTTGCATCAGCCCCTGCTAACTGAGCGACTCTCGCTTTAAGACTTTCTTCAAAATCCAGCTCACCAAGCATCGCTTGCTCTGTCACCTTAGCCACAGCCTCACCGACACCTGCCATAACGGCCAACTCATCAATACACTCAATTTCTATGGCCGTTGAGTCCATATCCATGACTAACAACCCAGGGCGATTAAGCACAGGTTGGCTCGCACTGATGGCAAAAAAATCAAGCTCTGGGATAGATAAGAACTGCGCACATTGATCAACACTAAGGGGGTTAACTAAACAAAATTCAATACAATATAAATCATTCTCTCTAATAATATGGGCAAGACTCACCGTTGAAGAAAACGCTTGGATCAGCGCCGTTAATTGTATTTCAATGGCTGCTTTAGCATACACACATCGATACTTCAGTGTACCTTTCGGCGCATCTGACTCTAGGTGGCGAGAAATAACCAGCGCATGATGATGAAAATGAGAGGTTTGTTCGTTTTTCAACCACAAAAAAAGAGGGGTTTGGCTTAGACTTTCCATTAACAATGCTTCTCCAACTATCGGGCGACGCTATAATCAATTATGATTAACTCAACCCACAACAAATTCAGGTATCAAGGTGTTTTTTTTAAAAGGACTGAAAAAGAGTCATCAAGTTAGCAGACTACTACAAATAGCTATCGCACTAACCTTGGCTGTCGGTCTTATCCAGTTATGGGAAGCAAGCCTACTACAAGGACAGCAGCTTCTAAAGTCCCAAACTGAAAAAATGGCCAGATTATTGGTTCAGCAAACAGCTTATGGTGCCGCTCCGGCATTACAGCTCCAAAATGATGAACAGCTACAATGGTTAGCCAGTGCTCTTGTATTAGACCCTAAAGTGATGTCTGCCAGTATCTTTAGTAAAGATGGTCAGAGGCTCTCTTTTGCTCAAAGCATCACTTCCGAGGAATTAGCACCTGATTCAGCAGCATTAGGTACACTGCTCGCCCCATACCCGCCTTATGTTGAAGCGGTATCTCAAGATGGCAGCAATTTAGGCTTTGTTGAAGTTAGATTAGCCCCTCAGTTATTTTTTAATGAAATAAAAGAAGCTCATCTTTACAATATGAAGCAGCAACAGATTATGTTAATTATCGCAGGTTTAATTGGTATGCTAGTGTCGCGGTCATTCTCATTCAAACGCGCTGACTTCGACCGTCGTAAAGCGCGCTTTAAGCTAAGAAAAAAGCCAGATAAACTCAACAAATAATGAACTGTCGTTACTATCTAAAATAAAAACGGGCACATTGATATGGCCCGTTTATTGACATTACCTTCCTTTACGGGAACACTTTCATCGACATAGGCTACAGAGTAATAGCGGCTTCTAATGTCATTTCAATCATCTCATTAAACGTTGACTGACGCTCTTCAGAAGAAGTCACTTCACCTGTACGTATGTGATCAGATACCGTCACAACACATAAGGCTTTGGCACCAAATTCAGCCGCCACACCATAAAGGCCTGCCGCTTCCATCTCAACACCCAGAATATTCATCTTTTCCATGACATCGAACATATCAGGATCAGGGGTATAAAATAAGTCTGCTGTAAATAAATTACCAACGCTATATTTAGTTCCTTTGGCATCAGCGGCTTTCACCACTGCACTAAGAAGACTGTAGTCTGCAATAGCGGCATAATCTTGGCCTTTAAAACGTAAACGGTTAACTTGAGAGTCAGTACACGCTCCCATGCCAATCAAGACATCACGCACTTTTACATCTGTACTTATCGCACCACAAGTTCCAACACGAATAAGGTGCTTTACGCCATAGTCTTTGATCAACTCTGTTGCGTAAATTGAACATGAAGGGATCCCCATACCTGAACCCATCACTGAAATACGTATTCCTTTATAAGTTCCTGTGTAACCTAGCATGTTACGTACATCAGTGACTTGCTCAACGTTTTCGAGGAAAGTTTCAGCAATGTATTTAGCGCGTAATGGATCGCCAGGAAAAATTACTGTTTCAGCAAAAGCACCATCTGCCGCATTAATATGTGGTGTAGCCATCTATATAACCCCTTTGTATTTATAGCTTAAATTTATTGATTTACGTCTTATCGCTAACGGTCATCATCTAACCGACAAAATATAAAATCTTTCAAACTGGTCTGATTCACTTTATTTAATGAATGACTCGCCATATTCCATTGGCTCTAGCGTAAAATAACTCGCTATTGACTGGCCAATATCGGCAAAACTATTGCGACGACCCAGTGAGCCTGCTTTTAAACCCGCTCCATAGGCCAACACAGGGACCCGTTCGCGGGTATGATCACTGCCTTTCCAGCTAGGATCACAACCGTGATCGGCAGTCAGTAGCAATAAATCATCCTTTTCTAATAATTCAAACAGCTCAGGTAAGCGAGAGTCGAAATATTCAAGGGCTTTAGCATAACCAGCAATGTCGCGGCGATGACCGTAGTGAGAATCAAAGTCGACAAAATTGGTAAAAACGATTGTTCTGTCACCCGCTTGTTTGACTTGTTCAAGCGTGGCGTCAAATAGTGCTGCCAAACCGGTCGCTTTCACCTTTTTAGTAATGCCACAATGGGCATAGATATCAGCAATTTTCCCCACACTGACCACTTCACCACCGGACTCTTTGAGCTTGTCCAACACGGTTTTCGCTGGCGGCTCTACCGCATAATCACGTCGATTGCCCGTGCGCTCGAAATTATCAGCACTCGTGCCGACAAATGCACGCGCGATAACACGGCCTATGTTGTGATCCGCTAACTCTTCACGAGCGATGAGACATAAATTGTAAAGGTTTTCTAAACCAAAGCTTTCTTCATGACAGGCTATCTGAAAAACAGAATCTGCAGAGGTATAAAAAATAGGAAAACCAGTGCGCATGTGCGCTTCACCCAAGTCTTCAAGAATCACGGTTCCTGAAGAATGACAATTACCTAAAAAGCCATCAAGCCCTGCTCGCTGAAGAATTTTATCGGTAAGTTCTTTAGGAAAAGACTGAGTCAGTTCACTGAAGTAGCCCCATTCATATAAAACAGGCACTCCGGCCATTTCCCAGTGACCACTAGGCGTATCTTTACCAGTGCTCAGTTCATCTGCATGACCATATGCACCAATCACTTCAACATCATCACTAAAGCCAGCAGCAAAAGCGCCTGTGCTCTCTTTCGCGGCCAATGCCAAACCCAATTTAGCTAAGTTTGGCAATGTTAGTGGACCTTCACGGCCAATGTCGGCTCGTCCTTCTGCACACGCTTTGGCGATACTACCAAAGGTATCGGCACCAACATCACCGAAAGTTTCAGCATCGGTTGCAGCTCCAACACCAAATGAGTCCAGCATCATTATGATTGTTCTTTTCATATTATCCTCTGCTTCTTCACGCTACAGATCTTCAGCGCGGATATAATAATAAATGTTTGATTTTGACAGAGGTACATGTGAGTTTTAATAAAACCTGCTGCACCGCCACATACTAATATCATCCCACTGAATATTTCAGCTGCTCTATATCCACACTGCCTCAAAATGCAGGAGCCAGTATGTCATGCTATTGTCTATGATGAAAAATCTGTTATACATTCAACGAAAAAATCGACTATGCTTCGGCAAGTTCTAAGGTATTAAGCAAGTTAACGAGTAAGCTTGAGGCGCCGAAACGAAACGTCGCAGGGGTAGCCCAATCATCACCTAATAAACGCGCCGCGAGCGCTAAAAATTCGCTCGCAGATACAGTATCACGAACGCCACCAGCAGGTTTAAAGCCTACATTAGTGTTTTTTTCACTGATCACTGTCATCATGATTTCTGCCGCTTCTAATGTCGCGTTAACGGCAATTTTACCGGTAGAGGTCTTAATAAAATCAGCCCCAGCATCAATGGCTATTTCAGATGCTGTACGAATAAGCGCAGGATCTTGCAATGCCCCCGACTCAATGATCACCTTAAGAATGACATCTTCACCACAGGCTTCTTTACACGCTTTTACCAATTCAAAACCAACCGTTTCATTACCTTCCATCAACGCACGGTAGGGAAAAACAACATCAACTTCATCGGCGCCATAGGCAACTGCAGCGCGGGTTTCTAATATCGCAATCGCGATATCATCATTGCCATGGGGAAAGTTAGTCACTGTTGCGATACGAATATCCTCACAGTCCATGTCGTTAAGCGTCTTACGTGCAATAGGGATAAACCTTGGGTAGATGCAAATTGCAGCGGTATTACCGGCTGGGGTCTTGGCTTTATGACACAATGCAATCACCTTGTCATCAGTATCATCGTCATTGAGCGTGGTAAGGTCCATCAACTCAAGCGCCTGTTGTGCCGTTTTTTTTAATTCGCTCGCCTGCTTCTCATCAATCATAGTCACTCTCCAAAACGCAATTGAAATAAACTCGTCACGACGTAATTATTAATAAAACTTGACTTAAATAGACTGATAAAAAGCCTACTTAAGTAAAGGTTCATCCTGTTAACGATAATGAGTTAGCAAAAAAGTAGAGCCACGTATACGTGGCTCTACTTATATTGATAACGTCTTAGAACTTGTACGTGGCAGTGAAGTAATGGGCGAAACCTGTTGACTCAAGATTAAGAGCCCCAACACCATCTTCAACCAAATAAACATCTTGGTATGCTTTCAAGCCATAACCTAGTGCATAGTTATCAGTGTGCCAATGTAGACCTAAATAAGCTGCACCACCATTAGAAGAGGTAGGAACGAAAGCGGTTGAATCAGCATCTGCACCGAACTGATAATCGATATACCCTTGGAATGCGATAAAGGTGCCATTGTCAAAATTCATTACAGGCTTGAACCAGTTCATCGAGAATTGATAACCGTTCCACTCTTTTGCATTCAGGTCATAGTAACCGTACAGGTTCATACCTGTTTTACCCAACCATGGCACCATCACATCGGCACCTAAACCCCAAAATGTAGAGTTCACACCCTCACCAACTCGATCATCCCAGTTAAATAGCGTCGAGAAATACACTTCTTGAATCGGGCCAACAGAAAGATCCCAACCTGTCATCGCATCAATTGAGAAACGTGGCGCAAACTTCATGAACAATTTGCTCTTCCCTGAACCAGCGCCTTTATCACCATAATCACGGTTGGTGACATTGAACACATCAACATAACCGTAAAGATCGACAATACCCGCGCGACCGCCAAATTCCATTTCAAGGTAATCATGGCCATCATCGGTAGAACCATCACGTGGAAGTTCATTAATGGCGTACATTGCATTGAACTGCATCCAACTGTAATCACCTGCACGTAAATCAGTACGATCTGCTGCGAACGTGGGTACAGACATTGCTGCTGTTGCTGCAACTGCTGTTGCCAGCGCTAAAGTTTTAACGTTTTTCATCATCAACCCCATTTGTTTTATTATATTGCGCTCTTTTTTATAAAAGAGTCAGCATTTCTTTTTATGGCGCCGCATTTTACTTATTGTGCGTTAAAGCACAAGATTATTAATGTAAAAAAGCGAACACTTGTTGTAAACATTCAAACAGACATCTGTTCTATGAATTTACGCCCTGCTCACATCAACAGGGCGTAAATCAAAGTAAAAAACTCTGGATATATCTCGCGTTAAAGTGCTAAGAATAACCCCGCTAATGTTGCACTCATCAAGTTTGCTAGAGAGCCTGCAATAACCGCACGGATCCCCATTTTTGCTAAATCATGACGACGTGTCGGTGCCATAGCGCCCAATCCACCAAGTAGAATGGCAATAGAAGATAGGTTAGCAAAACCACACAATGCAAATGAGATAATGGCTTTGGTTCTATCAGTCATTGCCGCTTGAGTCGCTTCAACTAATAACCCACCATCCGCTATATCTTTTAAATATGGTGCGAAGTTTAAATAAGCGACAAACTCATTAACAATGATCTTTTGTCCAATGAAAGAGCCTGCAACCAATGCTTCATTCCAAGGCACACCAATAAGGAAGGCAAGCGGCATAAACAGATAACCTAAAATCAACTCAAGGGTTAATCCTTCATAACCAATGAAATCACCCAGTCCACCAAGAATACCGTTAAGCATGGCGATAAGACCAACGAATGCCAATAACATTGCCCCAACGTTAAGCGCTAAATGCATACCTGATGATGCACCAGATGCTGCCGCATCAAGCAAGTTAGTCGGCTTATCCGGATCTTCGGGTAAGTCCTTCATGTCATTTTTAGCTATTTCAGTTTCAGGGTGCATCAGCTTAGCCATTAATAGGCCACCTGGTGCCGCCATAAATGAAGCTGCGACTAAATATTCGATAGGCACGCCCATCTGCGCGTAACCTGCCATAACAGAACCCGCAATAGAAGCTAAGCCGCCCACCATGATGGCAAATAATTCAGATTGCGTCATCGTTGGAATAAAGGGGCGAACCACCAATGGCGCTTCAGTTTGACCGACAAAGATGTTAGCGGTAGCAGACATCGACTCTGTACGACTAGTACCGAGCAGTTTTTGCAGTGCACCGCCGATAATGCGGATAACCCATTGCATAATACCGAGGTAATAAAGCACTGCAATAAGTGAAGAGAAGAACACGATAATTGGCAGTACATTGACCGCAAAAATGAACCCTAGTTTAAAGTGAGCTAAATCACCAAAGATAAAACTAATACCATCTTGCGCATAACCAATAACGTTTGATACGCCATCTGATGCCGTTTTCAAGATATCTTTACCGACTGGCACATACAAAACAAAGCCACCAAATGCAGCTTGAATGGCTAATGCACCAAAAACAGTACGCTTATTAATTGCTTTTTTATTATTAGACAGCGCGAACGCTATTGTTAGCAAGGTGACCACCCCGACTAAACTCATTACAATATCCATTAACCATCACCCTATTGTTAATACTTTTTATTTATGTTGTTAACCAACCTTTTTTTTCGAGCACATTATACCCGACGACAAGACTAAAATGATCGTTTAACTCAAACTATTGGAGTTTAATTTCAATATGTTACTGCCGAGCAGACACTGGGTAGGGTTTGTTTTGGTAAAATAAATTAAAAATCAAACATTTGAATTACATTTAATCTCACCTGTTCTGAAATTAGAACACTCGATTTTTTCTGTAATTTAGCAATCTCATCAATAATCGCTGGCAAAACAAGCGGAGTGTTACGTTTTTCTAAGCTATTGTTAGGCACCATTGCTGGTGAGTCGGTTTCAATGAGAATAGATTCAAGACCGATATGAGTTACGCAAGCTCTAAGCTTTCTCGCCTCATGATTTAAGATCAACCCGCCAATACCGAGCTTATAACCTAATTTGATATACTCATTGGCAAGCTCTACTGAACCAGAAAACCCATGTATCACCCCTCCTCTGGCCAGCTTATAGTGTTTTAGCAGTATAATCATTTCATTGTGGGCCTTAACGACATGTAAAATCACTGGTAAGTTAAGGGTCTTTGCCAACATTAATTGATGTTTGAGCACATGAACTTGGGTGTGCCAATCACTGTGATGGTGTTTATCTAACCCACACTCACCAATGGCGATAAAATCACTATCATGGTGTTTATCACCGACAAGCTTATCTAATTTAGACAGTGTCAACGAACAGCCTTCATCACAAAACCAAGGATGTATACCAAGTGCATAGGGGCAGCAATATTGAGAGGCGACTTGAAGCTGCTTATCCCAATGAGAGTGAGATACGCCCGGAATAATGACTTTTTCAATGCCAATATTTTTCATGGACTCAAACACAGCATCTCGATCGACATCAAACTCAGGAAAATCCAGATGGGCATGGCTATCTATGATCATTGAACTGTAATGAGATGTGATTATGTCAACCATAACTCTCCTATTCTCTCTTTAAACACTATTCAGCTTTTACGCACAAAGCACGTAGAGATAAGCTTTATTAAGCTTATAAGTCAATCGCTTTTGTGCTTCTGTGATAGTAGCATATGATCATATCAAGCAGCCTGACTTCGCTATATTGCTATTTAACCTTAACTCATAAAAACATAAAAAAAGCCCCAAATTTTCATTCAGAGCTTAATTAAAAAAACACATTTCAGCGCTAATAATTAATTTTCGCGAGTCTTAGCAAATTGAATGTCGGGATAACGTTCCATCGACAAATTCAAATTCACCATCGTAGGGGCAATATAAGTTAGGTTATCACCACCATCAAGTGCCAAATTATTACTACACTTACGACGAAAATCTTCCAATTTACGATCATCGTCACAATAGACCCAACGTGCGGTAGACACGCTGATCCCTTCATAAATAGCTTCGACCTTATACTCACTCTTCAAGCGGCCAACAACCACTTCGAACTGAAGCACACCAACGGCACCAACGATAAGATCATTAGAGTCGATAGGTCTAAATACTTGGACAGCCCCCTCTTCTGAAAGCTGTACTAAACCTTTAAGTAGCTGCTTTTGCTTAAGAGGATCTTTTAAGCGAATGCGTCGAAACATTTCAGGAGCAAAATTAGGGATCCCAGTGAAGCGAAACTTCTCACCTTGGGTAAAAGTATCACCAATGCGCATTGTGCCATGGTTATGCAAGCCAATAATGTCTCCAGGATACGCTATTTCAGCACGATTACGATCGCCAGCCATAAAGGTCAAAGCATCACTGACATTTACATCCTTGCCTAGACGCACATGATGCATCTTCATCCCTTGCTCATAACGACCTGAACAAATACGCATAAATGCAACTCTGTCCCTGTGCTTAGGATCCATGTTGGCTTGAATTTTAAACACAAAGCCACTGAACTTTTCATCTTCAGGTTCAATCTCTCTTACTTCAGTTGCGCGAGATTGTGGCTTAGGCGCCCATTCAACAATGCCATCAAGAACGTGATCGACACCAAAATTACCTAAGGCGGTACCAAAGAAAACAGGCGTCAATTCACCAGCAAGAAACATGTCTTGGTCAAACTCATTAGAAGCACCAAGAACAAGCTCTAACTCTTCTCGTACCTCAGCCGCATAAGCACCGATAGCGTCATCTAATTCAGGATTATTTAAGCCTTTTATCACTCTCGATTCTTGTATCGTATGACCTTGGCCGCTCTGGTAAAGGATCACTTCATCACGTAATAAATGATAAACACCTTTAAACTCTTTACCTGAACCAATAGGCCAAGTAATAGGCGCACAAGCGATATCTAGCACCTGCTCAACTTCATCCATTAGTTCTAACGGATCACGAATGTCCCGATCCAATTTATTCATAAAGGTCACAATGGGGGTATCTCGCAGACGCGTTACTTCCATTAATTTAATGGTTCGCTGCTCAACACCTTTTGCAGAGTCTATGACCATCAAACAAGAGTCGACTGCCGTTAGTGTACGGTAAGTATCTTCTGAGAAATCTTCGTGACCTGGCGTATCAAGCAAGTTAACTAAAGCGCCATGATAGGGAAATTGCATGACCGATGTTGTGATAGAAATACCACGATCTTTTTCCATTTCCATCCAGTCAGATTTAGCATGCTGTCCGGACTTTTTACCTTTTACTGTACCCGCCTTTTGTAACGCGTTGCCAAATAAAAGTACCTTCTCGGTAATAGTTGTCTTACCCGCATCCGGGTGAGAGATGATAGCAAAGGTGCGCCTAGCCTTCACAGCATCGGCTATTTCTTGGTCTCGCATTTACAAAATCTCATAATTTGTACACAGATTGGTACACAAATGACAATGTACTCATGACTGCGGGTGATATTAGTGCCGAGATTATACGTTATAAGGTAGACAAGTTGCGAGGCATATACCTAAACCATTTCAAGATGTGGATTAAACCGCTAAGAAATGACAGAGTTCGAAGTGACTAACTTTTCTTAGGTAAGGCTGAAAATATTATTTTAGGTAAAATACTATCCATAGACCAATTGCTATCACCCACTTATTCCGATAGATAGAGCGAGCATTTTTCAACTGAAAATATAATAATAGAAAAATATAGTCATATACGCTCAATAGGGGTAGGCATCCCTCTCAATGAATTATATCAACGAACTCATTAACACATTTTAAATTCAATACCAAAGCACAAGCAATGTAATAGACAAACACCACACCCCATCAATAAGCAAGTACGGTGATGACATAAATAAAAAAGGTCAATTAACAGACTCTCTCACTTTATCGACAGAAGGAGCCATATTCATTTTCGCCAACTCAACCCTTGCGTATCGATGTTCAACAAAATCATAAATATTGGTGGCTAACGCCAATCTAAAATAGTTAGCTGCATCAATATTTTGACCTTGTTGTTGAGCAATTTTAGCAAGATAGAAGTATGTCTCGCATAAACGTTCAGCATATTCATTTGGATGAGACAACCCTTCTTTCGCTGCTGAAAACACCTCATCTCGACTCTTCTTACCTAAGTAATAATCCACTAATACGCTAGACCAAGCATTAGGATTAAGGCTCAGACTATTTTCAGTTAATCTATTTTTAGCTTGCTCCACGTCAATTGCACTTTCGGTTACATAAAGCCATAACGCACGATAACCATCTTGTGGATCACGTTGGTAAAAAGACTTCATATCAGATACAGCCAGTGCGTTACGTTCACCATAATACAAAGCGATACCACGATTTAAAAAAGCATAATCATAATCAGGTGACAGCTCAAGTACTGCATCAAATGCTTCATAAGCACTCTCAAACTGACCTTCTTGGGTATAATAAATACCAATAAAATTATAGGCATCAGCCAGATTTGGTTGAACTTTTAATGCTTGATGAAAATCAATGCGACTCAATATGCGCAGCCCTACAGCATCATAGATAACGCCACGATCATAATAAAACCTTGCTCTTTGTGCATCGGTTAACTCTGCCGATGCTAAAATTTCGTTCAATTTAGCTAACGTGATCTCGAGCTTATAATCAGGCATTACAGGTTCAACCATGACTTTTCCCTGATCACTTTCTCCAGATGGCGTCACGACACATCCAGTAAGAAAAATACTCACTCCTGCCAATAGCACTACTGCGGTAGTCCGCACTTTTTGAATCATCCATTTAATCCTTTAGTTCACCAATAGCTGTAATCATAGCAATCCCCGATCACTACGGCTATCAAGTGATTTAATTATTTCACCGAAATTAGCACTTCTTTTTCTAAGGTAACGAATTAACCTCATTCAAACAAAAAAGGAGACCCTAAGGTCTCCTTTTTTGTTGAGCTTATCAGCGCTTATTCAGCAGCTGGTGCAGCTTCAACTTTTGGCTGTGCTTCTTTCATAGAAAGACGTACACGGCCTTGGCGATCAACTTCCATCACCTTCACTTTCACTTCTTGACCCACTTGCAGGTAGTCTGACACATTGGCAACACGCTCTTCAGCGATTTGAGAAATATGAACAAGACCATCTTTACCTGGAAGAATGGTAATAAATGCACCGAAATCGACGATACGAACCACTTTACCATTATAAACCGTACCCACTTCAACTTCAGCGGTGATTTCTTCAATACGACGAATCGCTTCTTTAGTCGCTTCATTGTTTGAAGAGGCAATTTTAACAATACCATCATCATCAAGTTCAATCGTTGTTCCAGTCTCTTCGGTAAGAGCACGGATCGTTGCACCGCCTTTACCAATGACGTCACGGATCTTCTCAGGATTAATCTTGATAGTAGTGATACGTGGAGCATGTTCAGAAATATCACCACGATGTGAACCAATGGCTTGATCCATCACATTCAGAATATGAACACGTGCGCCATAAGCTTGCTGCAGCGCGATATCCATAATGTCTTTAGTGATACCTTCAATTTTGATATCCATCTGCAAAGCAGTAATACCGTCACGAGTACCCGCAACTTTAAAGTCCATATCACCTAAATGATCTTCATCACCTAAAATATCAGAAAGAACAACGAAATCGTCACCTTCTTTAACTAGGCCCATGGCGATACCGGCAACCGATGTTTTAATTGGAACACCTGCATCCATTAACGCCAGAGAAGTACCACACACTGACGCCATAGAGCTAGAACCATTAGATTCGGTGATTTCAGATACCACACGAATACTGTACGGGAACTCTTCAGCAGAAGGCATAACGGCATTCATACCACGCCAAGCTAATTTACCGTGACCAATTTCACGACGCTTAGGCGAACCAACCATACCTGTTTCACCTACTGAATAGGGAGGGAAGTTGTAATGCAGCATAAAGCGATTTGTGTACTCACCCATAATGCTATCGACTTTCTGAGCATCACGTTCAGTACCTAAAGTACAAGTCACAAGTGCTTGAGTTTCACCACGAGTAAATAATGAGCTACCGTGAGTGCGCGGGAGCACACCCGCCATGACATTAAGTGCACGCACCATATCAGGCTCACGACCATCGATACGAGGGCTACCTGAAATGATACGGCCACGTACGACTTTTTTCTCTAAGCTGCCAAGTAACTTATCGACTTCACGTAAATCGATATCCGCGTTCTCTTCAAGCAATGTCGCAACCACTTTATGTTTAAGTGCAACAACCGCATCACGACGCTCATGCTTAGCAGTGATCTGATATGCTTCTGAAAAACCAGCTTCTGCAAGAGACTTTATTTTTTCAACTAAATCAGCATCAGCGACAGCTGCTTGCCAATCCCATTTAGTTTTACCGGCTTCTGCTGTCAATTCGTTAATTGCATTAATAACGACTTGTTGTTGATCATGCCCGTAAACAACACCACCAAGCATCACTTCTTCAGGCAAAGAGGCAGCTTCAGATTCAACCATCAACACTGCGCCATGTGTACCAGCAACAACAAGGTCTAAATCACTTTCAGCTAACTGGCTAACATTTGGGTTTAATATGTATTCGCCATTAGTATAACCAACACGGGCAACACCTAGCGGACCATTAAATGGTAGATCTGAAATGCTCAATGCAGCAGAAGTACCAATCATAGAGATAACATCAGGATTGATCTCTGGATCAACAGACACCACTGTAATGATGACCTGAACTTCATTTTTGAACCCATTCGGGAAAAGAGGGCGGATTGGACGGTCAATTAGACGTGCAATCAAAGTTTCATTTTCTGAAGGACGACCTTCACGTTTAAAGAAACCACCGGGGATTTTACCCGCAGCGTATGTTCTTTCCTGATAGTTAACCGTTAAAGGAAAAAAGTCTCGGCCCACGTCTTCTGCTTTCTTTCCAACGACAGTGACTAATACTGTGGTATCACCCATACTTGCTAAAACAGCTGCATTTGCCTGACGGGCAATAACCCCAGTTTCCAAGGTGACTGTATGTTGACCATATTCAAAACTTTTTACGATTGGATTCACGTGAACCATTCCTTAAATTTAATAACCTTAATTTCACGAACAAGTATACTTCATCTCTATTCAAGAGATAAAGAGCATAGAGTGATGACAAAGATAAAAGTTTTCTCTAAAGTGGGCAGTTTCAAGAATATTTTGTTATGGAACTGGCCTAAAAGAGAGTTTTTGAGTATCAACGCCCTAAAAAAAGGATAGGCGTATGTCCACCAGCTTTAAATCTCTTACTTGGAAACAGACTAGTTTAGTGGTTTTTTCAGCCCTTTTCTTCGCTATTGCTATTTTTATCGTCGAAGTCGCACTCGTTGGCGTTTCGGCAAGGGATCAACTTAAATCGTCACAAAAAGAGCTTCTTGACTCAGTAGAGCAACCAGCAGCAAACGCAGTATGGGCACTGGATGATAACTTAGCCAAACAAACACTTGAAGGGATCCTTAAAGTCCAGCATGTGGGCTCAGCTGTAATAAAACTCGACGATGGTTCTATGTTTGTTTCTGTTTCTATGATGAGCTCCAGCCCCAGTATTTTTGAAAAATTAAGCCATCGTCTCTTTGGTGATATCAAAGAAATATCTCGCTCTCTTACAAGGCCATTTCGTAATGAATTTAATGATAGAGAACAACTTATCGGCACGTTAACGATCTTTTATGACACGCAAGGATTAACGGATTCATTATTTTCTCAACTTAAATTCAGCTTAATCGCCACGCTCGCTCGGGCACTGCTTATCACCCTTGTTCTCTCCATTGTATTTCACCGGTTTCTCACCCGCCCGATTGCTCAGATAAGTGAAGCTATCGATAAAATAGAACCAGAATCACCTGATAAATATTTACTGCCTATTGATAAATCTCACGTCGACGATGAGCTCGGCTTAGTCACATCAAAATTTAACCAAATATTAGTGCAATTTGGCCAAACACAAAGCAAACTAAGAAAAATGGCCACCCGAGATCCATTAACCAGCTTGCCTAATCGAACATTATTGCTTGAAACCATTGCAGTCACGATTCAGCGTGCTCGAGTTCACAAAAAACAATTTAGTCTGGTATTTATCGATCTCGATAGGTTCAAAAATGTTAATGACTCTTTAGGCCATGCGTTAGGTGACAAGTTTCTAGCACGAATTGCACGGGTATTAGAACGAGTCCTCGGCGACAAGGGAACCGTCGCTAGACTTGGAGGCGATGAGTTTGTTATTTTAGCCGATGAACTTCAAACACCGGATCAAGCCGCTGACTTTGTCGATAATCTGCTTAGCCAATTAAACTGCCCTATGGAGCTAAATGAACATACCATACATCCTGCGGCATCAGTGGGAATATCCATTTACCCCGATGATGGTATTACTGCAGAAGATCTTATCCGTCACGCCGATATTGCCATGTACAGCGCTAAAGCAGCAGGCTCTAATCAATGGGCCTTTTTCAAACAACAAATGACAGAACGTGCAGCGGTAAGGCTAAGAACCGAAGCTTCGCTGCATCATGCACTGAAAAATAATGAATTCTTACTCCACTATCAACCTAAGTTCGACATTAAAACAGGGAAAATACTCTCTTGTGAAGCATTAATAAGATGGAAAAAAGATGGACGTTTAATCAGCCCCTTATCATTTATTCCTGTGGCTGAGGAAACAGGGATCATTATACCTATTGGACGCTGGGTCATCGAAGAAGCCTGTAAAACATTACGTGAATGGAAAATAAAATACAATTTTGTTTTACCCATAGCCGTCAATGTTGCATCGCAACAGTTTGCCGATGCCAGTTTGGTGTCAGATATTAAGCAACTCGCACTAAGATACCAAATCAGTCCAGATGTATTAGAAATTGAAATAACAGAAACGTCTTTAATGGACGATATCGAACTCGCAATCGCTAAACTTCAGCAACTTAAATCTGCAGGGTTTGGGATCGCCGTTGACGATTTTGGAACAGGTTATTCCTCACTGTCCTATCTTCGGCATCTGCCTATTACCACAATGAAAATCGATCGCTGCTTTGTGACCGATCTTCCACAAGAGAGTGCTATTGCCTCTACTATCTTAATGTTAGGAAAAAAGTTAAATTTAAAAATTGTCGCAGAAGGAATTGAAAATAAAGAACAAATTGATTGGCTTGATGATAATGAGTGTCAGATTGGACAAGGGTTCTATTTTAGTAAGCCCATACCACAAGATGAATTTGAAGAAAAATACATTAAACAGAATACGGCGACCATCAAAAGTATTTGACCTAAACTTAGGATAACCTATGCCATCGCTGCCCATAAGCAGAAAGCACAACAAAAATAGGAGGGTAAAATAGCGATATTAAGCAATCGCTTACCAGAGTTCAGGTGACGGACTATCACACAGACATTCCCCATGCTTTTCTGATAAGCACAAAAAAGGAGGCCTAAGCCTCCTTTTTCTAAATTTAGTCGATATTAACGACGTAAACCTAGCTTCTTGATCAATTCTTGGTAACGGACATTTTCAGTACGCTTAAGGTATGCAAGAAGTTTACGACGGGTATTAACCATACGTAGAAGACCACGACGTGAGTGATGGTCGTGCTTGTGCTCTTTAAAGTGACCTTGCAGATGATTAATCTGTGCAGTTAAAAGAGCTACCTGAACTTCAGTAGAACCGGTATCGTTTTCACAACGTCCAAATTCAGCTAGGATAGTTGCAGTTTGTTCAGCATTTAGTGACATGTTGTCTCTCCAAATTTACATTAAAAATCTTTAGCCAATCACTAACTCAGCTAAAGCGAGCGCGGATTTTACCTATTTTCAGTAAAATACGCAATAGATAACAAACTTAATTCAATGAAACATCGATTTCATCTTCTCGAATAACAATTAAGCGTTTCGGTGCCAACATACCGTCATCATTCATTGAACCGATGCCCACAAACTTATGTGTGTCACCTATCGTGATCCGCACTATTTCATCCGCCATCAGGCCAGCAACTTGAACTGGATTTCCATTCATTAGATAGGGTGCTAAAGAATCAGATAAATTAATTTCTTGAAACTGACTAACAGCGGTATCCATAGGCAGTAACAAGGGATCTAATATTGATGCTGACTCAACACCTTCAGCTTCAGCCTGACTCATCATTTCATTAAGCTGCGCTAAACTGACCATACGCGCATAAGGGTATTGTGCAACTTGGGTTCTACGCAGCATAATGACATGCGCACCACAGCCTAACATTTCACCAAGATCATCGATAATAGTGCGAATATAAGTCCCTTTAGAACAATGAATATCTAACGTCAACTCATCGCCTTCTAGACTGATAAAGTTAAGTTCAAAAACATTGATAGGCCTTGCTTCTCTTGGAATATCGATCCCTTCACGAGCATATTTATACAGAGGCTGACCTTGATGTTTAAGCGCAGAATACATCGAAGGAACTTGCATTGTTTCACCACGAAAGTGATCCAATGACGTCATCAATAATTCTTCAGTAAACATTAATGGACGGGTTTGGACCACTTCACCATCTGAATCACTGGTGTCGGTTCTTTCGCCCAACTTAGCAGTCACTGTATAACGCTTATCTGCATCAAGTAAATGCTGAGAGAACTTAGTTGCTTCGCCTAAACAGATAGGCAACATACCTGTCGCCAATGGATCGAGTGCACCTGTGTGCCCTGCTTTAGCGGCATTAAAGAGTCGTTTAACTCTCTGCAAAGCAAAATTCGAACTCATGCCAGTATCTTTATCTAAGAGTAAAATTCCATCGATAAAACGACCACGAGAGCGACGAGCCATTACTCACCACCTTCCGTGTCATCCGCAGAATCACTTTTTTCGACATTGTCATGTTTGTGCTGCTTAGCTTCATCATCATGAATAATGCGAGTAACTAAATTAGACATGCGCATACCTTCAACAAGTGAAGCATCATACACAAACCTCAGTTCGGGCATCACTCGTAACTTCATGCGGCCAGCAACTAACGAACGAACATAACCAGATGCCGTTGTTAACGCCTCTAATTTTTCTTCAACAAGCTTGTTATCCTCCTCAAAAAAGGTAACAAACACTTTGGCATAACTCAAATCACGTGACACTTCAACGTCATTGACAGTTACCATACCAATACGGGGATCTTTTATGTCACGTTGTAATACTTGCGCCAACTCTTGTTGTAACTGTTGTGCTATTCGTCGTGTACGACTAAATTCTCTTGCCATAATAATTTGCCACTCTGTTATAAACAAACAGCTATTAGAAATAAAAAAGGGTGGCATACGCCACCCTTTAGATTACACATTGTTAAAGAGAACGTGCGATTTCAACAGTTTCAAAGACTTCAATCTGATCGCCAACTCTGACGTCATTGTAATTCTTCACACCTATACCACATTCCATCCCATTACGAACATCGCTAACATCATCTTTGAATCTACGTAGTGATTCTAATTCACCTTCGTAGATAACGATGTTTTCACGTAAAACACGTATTGGAGCACTGCGTTTAATCGTACCTTCAGTCACCATACAACCCGCGATAGCACCAATCTTAGGAGATTTAAATACATCACGAACTTCAGCAAGACCTATGATCTCCTGCTTAAACTCAGGAGCAAGCAAGCCACTCATCGCATCTCTAACTTCATCGATTAACTGATAGATGATGCTGTAGTAACGTAAATCAACGCTTTCACTATCGATAACCTTACGTGCCTGTGCATCAGCACGCACATTAAAGCCGACCATGATTGCATTAGAAGCTGCAGCTAATGTTGCATCAGTTTCAGTTAATCCACCGACACCACGTGCGATGATATTGACTTTAACTTCACTGGTTGAAAGGCCATTTAATGAATCACAAATCGCTTCCAGTGATCCTTGAACATCGGCCTTAAGCACGATATTAAGTTCCTGAACCTCACCTTCTGTCATGTTCGCAAACATGTTTTCAAGCTTAGACTTCTGCTGACGAGCCAGTTTAATGTCACGGAACTTACCTTGACGATAAAGTGCCACTTCACGGGCTTTACGCTCATCACGTACAACCGTTGCTTCATCGCCTGCCGAAGGAACACCTGAAAGACCTAAGATCTCAACAGGGATAGATGGACCCGCTTCGGTGATCGTGCGACCATTTTCGTCACGCATCGCTCGAACTTTACCGTACTCAAGACCACAAAGTACGATATCGCCTTGTTTAAGTGTACCTTCCTGAACCAAAACAGTTGCAACGGGACCACGTCCCTTATCCAACTTAGATTCAACAACAACACCTGCTGCCATGCCTTCTTTGATTGCTTTGAGCTCGAGTACTTCAGCTTCTAGAAGTATACCTTCTAGTAATTCGTCAATACCTTCGCCGCTCTTAGCTGAAACGTGAACAAACATGTTGTTTCCGCCCCAATCTTCAGACATAACACCATGCTGTGAAAGCTCACTTTTAACACGTTCAGGATCAGCTTCTGGCTTATCCATCTTGTTAACTGCAACAATCAAAGGAACACCGCCAGCTTTCGCATGCTGGATAGCTTCAATCGTTTGTGGCATAACGCCATCATCAGCAGCAACAACTAAGATAACAATATCGGTAGCCTTAGCACCACGAGCACGCATAGCGGTAAACGCGGCGTGACCAGGGGTATCTAAGAAAGTGATCACACCGTTATCAGTCTCAACATGGTATGCACCAATATGCTGAGTAATACCACCGGCTTCACCTGATGCCACCTTCGCCGTTCGAATATGATCAAGTAAAGACGTCTTACCGTGGTCGACATGACCCATAATGGTCACTACAGGCGCACGAGATTCAGCAAGGATATCCGCATTACGATCTGCAAGCACTTGATGCTCAAGTTCGTTTTCACGAGTAAGCACAACTTTATGCCCCATCTCTTCGGCAACCATTTGCGCAGTTTCTTGATCAAGCACTTGGTTAATGGTAACCATTGAGCCCATCTTCATCATCTGCTTAATGATTTCAGTCGCTTTAATTGACATTTTTGATGCCAATTCTGAAACGGATACTGTCTCACCGATGCTTACATCGGTTTTAACAGCAGCAACGGGTTTAGTAAACGCGTGATCCATTGACTCTGGCGCGACACTACGGTTATTACGGGAGTTACGACCACCGCGAGCTTTGCTATCACGACGAGAATCTTTCCCACCACGACGCTTACCTTTACCAGCACTGGCAGCTTCGTTAGCTGCAGCGGCTACTGGCGCTTTACGGGGACGGCGATCACGCTTTTCAGCATTAGCATCAGCAGTATCTTCGGCCGCACGTGCTTCTGTTGAAGTCGTGACGTGATGATCAACGCTTTTCTCTAATTCTTTACGCTGCTTTTCTTCTTCAGCCCAACGAGTTGAGTTTTCTTCAGCAAGAATACGTGCCGCTTCTGTCGCCGCTTTAGCGTCATCATCAGCCTTAGCTTTAGCTGCATCGTCTTTAATAGCTTGAAGTTTATCAGCTTCATCTTGAGCCGCTTTCTCTTCAGCTGTCGGTGCTACCTTCGCTTTAGCTGCAGTATTGGCTTTTGCTTTCTCTTTCGCTTCAGCATCGGCTATCGCTTTAGCCTCTGCCTTAACTTGTGCGTCTGCTTTAGCTTGAAGTTCAATTTCTGCCTGAACTTTCGCTGCAGCTTCTGCAACAATTTTCGCTTCAGCTTCAGCTGCGGCTTCTGCAGCAGGATCACGCTTAACGAAAGTACGTTTTTTGCGAACCTCTACTTTTATATCTTTTGAATCGCTTCCACTACCAACACTTAATGTCGATACTGATTTACGCTGCAGCGTCATCTTAGTTGGTGCTGAATCACCACCATGCTGCTTCTTTAAAAATTCAAGTAACTGTTGCTTTTCTGATTCAGAAACCGAATCAGTTTCACTTTTCTTAATACCAGCATCTGAAAATTGCTCAACTAAACGTTGTGCACTTTTTCCAACCTCTGTGGCCAGTTTTTCTATTGTCGTTTCTGCCATCTGTTCAATCCCCTCTGTTGATCGACTTACGCTTCTTCGCCAAACCAACAGATATTTCGGGCTGCCATGATGAGCTCACCAGCCTTTTCTTCTGTTAATTCTTCAATGTCGATCAGATCATCAATGCCTTGTTCGGCTAAATCTTCTAGTGTAATAACGCCTTTACTTGCAAATACAAACGCTAAATGTCTTTCTAAACCTTCGAGTGCAAGTAGGTCTTCACTTGGCTCAGCACCATCTAACGCCTCTTCAGACGCAAGTGCACGAGTAGAGATTGCAGCTTTAGCGCGCTCTCTCAAAGCTTCAACGATGTCTTCGTCAAAACCATCAATATCAGTTAACTCTGATGCTGGAACGTATGCGATTTCTTCCAAAGAAGTAAAACCTTCATCAGCAAGCACTTGAGCAAAGTCTTCATCAATTTCTAATGCCGAAACAAGCAAGTTAACCACTTTAGCACTTTCAGCTTGGTGTTTAGCTTGCATATCAGCAACAGTCATCACATTAAGAACCCAACCAGAAAGCTGAGTGGCTAAGCGTATGTTTTGGCCATTTCGACCAATTGCCTGAGCTAAGCTATCTGCTTCAACCGCAATATCCATAGAATGGTTATCTTCATCGACGATGATAGAAGCAACATCCGCTGGCGACATGGCATTAATGACAAATTGTGCTGGATTATCGTCCCAAAGTACGATATCTACACGTTCGCCATTAAGTTCATTTGAAACAGCCTGAACACGAGCACCACGCATGCCAACACAAGCACCGATAGGATCAATACGCTTGTCGTTAGATTTAACCGCAATCTTGGCGCGTGATCCTGGGTCTCGAGCAGCCCCCATGATTTCAATCATCTCATCAGCAATTTCCGGTACTTCAACACGAAAAAGCTCAATAAGCATCTCTGGCTGAGTACGTGTTAAAAAAAGCTGAGCGCCGCGTGCTTCTGGGCGAACGGCAAAAAGCAATGCTCGAATACGATCACCTGGGCGGAAGCTTTCACGTGAAATAAGCTCTTCTTTAAACAATACAGCATCTGCATTATTACCAAGATCAACCACGACACTTTCACGATTACTCTTCTTGACAACACCAGTGATTAATTCACCTTCTTTGTCTTTAAATTGGTCAACAATTTGTGCTCTTTCAGCTTCTCGAACCTTCTGAACAATGACTTGTTTTGCTGTTTGAGTCGTAATACGGTCAAAAACAACAGACTCTATATCATCTTCAATATATTCGCCAAGCTGAATCTCAGGATCTTCGAATTGAGCCGCAGCGAGCGTAATTTCACTAAATGGGTTCTCCAAAGGTTCACCTTTGTCTTCAACAACCATCCAACGACGGAAGGTTTCATACCCACCCGTTTTACGATCTATTGCAACACGAACTTCAATATCACCTTCATACTTTTTCTTTGTTGCTGTAGCCAAAGCGATTTCAAGCGCTTCGAATATTTTCTCACGAGGAACACCTTTCTCGTTTGAAACCGCTTCAGTGACTAGCAGAATCTCTTTATTCATCCTCTTGCCTCGTTGATTCTTGAATCCATCAAAACTTAGCGATTAGGTTGCCTTTACGGATATTATCCAAAGCAATAATCAGTTCGTTACCATCTACAGACAAAGTGAGCATCTGCCCTTCGACTCCTGTGACGGTCCCCTTTAAATTACGACTACCTGCGACAGGCATCGTTAGTTGAACTTTTACTATCTCTCCGATATAAGCGATATAGTGCTGAGCGTTAAATAACGGTCTATCTACACCGGGAGATGAAACTTCTAATGTGTATTCGGTTGAGATGGGATCTTCAACATCTAGCACAGCGCTAACTTGCCTGCTGACCTCAGCACAATCTTCAATGAAAACGCCTTTCTCATTATCGATATAAACTCTTAAGGTCGAATGTTTACCTGCTTGGATATACTCCACACCCCAAAGCCTGTGACCTAGTGCTTCAACTGGAGATTTAAGCATCTCTGCGAGTCTATTTTCTATTGTTGCCAAGCTACCCCCCTAAAAACAAAAAAGGGCTAAATAGCCCCAGTAGAACACCGAAATAAACGGCATTTTATAAGTTCCAGATAACAAAAAACCCCGTGATAACGAGGTCGTTGAGTTTAGAACCTGTAAACAATTATAGCGTTACTATAACTGAAAGCTGGTTGCGGGGACCGGATTTGAACCGATGACCTTCGGGTTATGAGCCCGACGAGCTACCAAACTGCTCCACCCCGCGTCAACTGCTGCAAGTATATTGATTAATCATGACACTTGCAATAATAAAGCTTGTAACAACTAGCTTTATTACACTTTAAACTCATTTCATTAACACATTGAAATAAACTTCAAATTTGGTGCGGATGGGGGGACTTGAACCCCCACGAGCTTGCGCTCACCAGCCCCTCAAGCTGGCGTGTCTACCAATTCCACCACATCCGCATGTATTAGTGTTATTTGCATCTATATAACAGATTATCTAAGGGTGATAACGCTAGATGCTGCTCTTAACAATCAAGAGCGATTAGTATTTCCTAAATAGTGATACTAATTTTTAGTCAGGTATTTTATTTTCTGACGTTTCATCCTGTTGCACACTATCAATTACTTTTTCAGTAACTTGAGGTGCATCAGAACTCAAATCTTTCCATGAATCTTCTGATTTCGCATGATTTGCACTTAAATTACCTATAATCAGGCTTAGTGCAAAAAAACCAATTGCTAAAATAGCAGTTGAACGAGTCAAAAAATTACCGGCTCCAGATGAACCGAACAGAGTTGCTGATGCACCGGCTCCAAATGAAGCTCCCATGTCAGCACCTTTACCTTGCTGGAGTAAAATAAGTGCTACTAGACCTATTGCTACCACCAAGTAAATAACCATTAATACTTCGTACATATTATGCGCTCATCGCTATGGAACATAAACTAATAAACTCGCTCGAGTTTAAGCTTACTCCGCCAATTAGTCCACCATCAACATCAGGTTGAGCAAATAAATCTGCTGCATTACTCGGCGTAACACTACCACCGTATAATATCCTAACATTTTCTCCAATAAATGGAGACACTTCAGAGAGCCGTTTGCGAATAAACGCATGAACTTCTTGAGCTTGCTCTGGTGTGGCACTTTTACCTGTTCCTACAGCCCATAAAGGTTCGTAGGCAATAATTGCATTATCAAAAGCCATGGTGCCATTTTTCTCAATGACAATGTCTAGCTCTTCTGCAATGACTTCAAACGTTCGTCTTGCTTCTCTAGCTGGACCTGATTCACCGACACATAGTATTGGTGTTAACCCATGTTTTTGAGCAGCTGCAAATTTCTCTGCAACGATATCACTCGTCTCTCCGTACATACGGCGACGTTCGGAGTGACCGATAATTACATATCGGCATCCTGAATCTTTTAACATTGTTCCTGATACTTCACCAGTATAAGCACCAAAATCATGCTGACTCAGATTTTGTGCACCCATTCTAACAAGACAACCGTTTAGTGATTCCTTGTTAGCATCTAACTGCTGGCGTACGCTTTCTAGATAAATAGTTGGCGGACATAATACAACCTCAGCTGAATCATTTTGAAGTTTTGTGGCAAATTTTTTGAATAACTCTTGCGCAAGTTGCGCACTGCCATTCATTTTCCAGTTGCCTGCAACCATTGGACGTCTGAGTGCCATTTATCTCTCCTTTGAAAGCGGTGAGGATAATAACGAACCGTTTAGAAACTTACAATACCTAAAGTGGTATTAGTTAAGATTAAATGTTGGAACGCTGTTTTTTCAGCCTAAACAAACTAATAATTAACCAAAACAGACAACAGGATGTCAAAAAGCCAGTCAATAAGATAACCAACTCTCCAACTCATCACGATTAAACAAGATTTCTGACCGCATCAGCAATATCATTAGCATACTTAATAACATCGGCTTCCACGTCACCTTCCACCATCACACGGATCAAAGGCTCTGTTCCAGATTTTCTCAATAGCACTCGCCCACGCTCACCTAATTTTGATTCAACTATTGCTTGTGCTTTTAAGACTTCAGCAGAACTTAGAGGATCATGATCACCTTCAAAACGAACATTAACCAGTACTTGCGGCAACATCTTAATATCTTTAGTTAACTCTTCTAAAGTAGCATCACGGCGACACATAGCCGCTAAAACTAAAATACCCGCGACAATACCATCACCTGTTGTACCATGGTCTAAATTCAAAATATGACCTGAATTTTCACCACCAATACGCCAACCTTTATCTTTTAACATCGCCATTACATAGCGATCACCAACATTAGAGCGGTCAAAAGGGATCCCTAATTTCTGCAAAGCGAGATGTAAGCCTAAATTAGACATCAGTGTGCCAACAATACCACCGCGTAACACCCCTCTAGATTGAGCATCACAAGCAAGAATATAGAGGATAACATCACCATCAATCACTTTCCCATAGCGATTAACCATCATGATGCGATCGCCATCACCGTCTAATGCAATGCCTAAATCTGCATTTTGTTCTATAACCGTTGCACAAATTGCCGCCATTGACGTTGCACCGACCTCATGATTAATATTCAAACCGTCCGGTTTATCGCCAATGGCTATCACTTCGGCACCTAATTCACGAAAAACATTTGGTGCGATATGATAAGTTGCACCATGAGCACAATCGACCACTATTTTTAAACCATGCAGGGTATGATCGGCAGGAAAATGACCTTTACAATATTCGATATAACGTCCAGGTGCATCATCAATACGAGACACCTTACCCAATAAATGCGATTCAACACAGGTAAGCGGCTTTTCTAACTCACGCTCGATTTCAAGCTCTACCTCATCATTAAGCTTACTGCCGTCAGTTGAAAAAAACTTAATACCGTTATCATAGTAAGGGTTATGAGATGCACTAATAACCACGCCCGCTTCAGCCCTAAAAGTACGGGTTAAATAAGCCACTGCTGGTGTTGGCATTGGGCCCATTAGCATGACGTTAAGTCCCGCAGCAGACAACCCCGCTTCCATCGCTGATTCGAATAAATAACCTGAGATACGCGTGTCTTTACCGATAATAACTTTCTGAGTTCCTGTCCGAGATAATACCCTACCTGCTGCCCAACCCAATTTTAACGCTAATTCAGGCGTCATTTTACCCGCACCGACTTTACCCCGAATACCATCTGTTCCAAAAAATTTTCTCATGCTCGTAACCTCAGGTTTATTTCTTAACTCAGTAAAGAAATAAAAAGTAAAAATAAAAACGCTACCAGTTTACAACTCTGTACCTAACTTAAGCTGAACAAAACTATAATGGTCGCTCTATCAATAAAAAAGTAAAGCTAGAGATGTTGATAATGTTCACTAGCATCCATCACCTTTAACACATCTAATGTCTGACACACATCGTGCACCCTAAAAATATCCCCCCCTCTTTGCGCAGCAAGCAACACACCTGCAAGACTACCAGCAAGACGCTCTGATACACCACGATGAAGCAAGTCACCTATCATACTCTTGCGCGATAAACCAATCAAAAGAGGTAAATCAAACACCTGAAATTCATCCAAACGATTAAGCAATTCATAGTTATGAGACAAGGTCTTACCAAAACCAAAACCTGGATCCAAAATCATGTTTTCACGCTTAATACCAGCATTAAGACACGCATGGATCCGGGCTTTAAAAAATGCGTGAACATCTGCAACGACATCTGAGTACTCAGGGGATATCTGCATGGTACTTGGTTGTCCTTGCATATGCATAATACACACAGGCACATCTAATTCAGCTGCCATCTCAAGTGCACCAAATTCTTGCAAGCCACGAACATCATTAATAAAATTGGCCCCTGCATTAACAGCTGCCTTCATGACAGCAGGCTTACTGGTATCAATCGATATCCACACATCATGATGTTTAGCAATATACTCAATGAGCGGAATGACACGCTGCAATTCCTCATCGATACTGACATTGACAGCACCAGGTCTTGTTGATTCCCCTCCGATGTCAATAAAACTTGCTCCGTGAGCAACCATTTTATCAGCATGCTCACAGGCCCGTTGAAAAAGGGAAAATTGACCACCATCAGAAAAGGAATCAGGGGTAACATTAACAATTCCCATCACTAGGGGAGTGTCAAGATTGAGAAGCTTACTACCGCTTTTGAGTTGATACACAGGTACTCCGAAACAAAAGTTATCGTTCAAAAACAAGAAAACCCCAAAATGGGGTTTTCTTTATTCAATCATAAAAAGCAAATTATTTGGCTGTAGAACCATCAATGTCATTGATGTCAGACGCTTTAGGTTGTTCAGACTTTGTATTAACTTCGTCTTGAACTATGTCATCTTCTAAATTAGCTGATTTACCGCCTTTATCCTCATCGCTTGAACCATTATCATCCATGTTCCAATCGACGGGTGCTCGAACGACTCTACGTTGCATCAAATCTTCAATTTGATTTGAGTCAATCGTCTCATATTTAATCAGTGCATCTTTCATTGCATGGAGGATGTCCATGTTATCATTCAGATACTTACTAGCACGTTGGTAATTATTATCGATAAGTAATTTCACTTCCAGATCAATAATGCTAGCAGTCTCATCTGACATATGCTGTGATTTACCCATACTACGCCCTAAGAAAACTTCGTTTTCATCTTCAGCATAAAGTACAGGCCCTAATTTTTCAGAGAAGCCCCATTGAGTCACCATGTTACGTGCAATTGAAGTCGCATACTTAATGTCTTGCGACGCCCCAGTAGAGACTCTTTCACTGCCATAAATTATTTCTTCAGCAAGACGGCCACCATAAGCCACTGAAATTTGACTTTCAAGTTTACGGCGACTTTGACTGATAGCGTCAGCTTCAGGTAAAAAGAAAGTGACACCTAAGGCGCGACCACGAGGAATAATCGTGACCTTATGGACAGGATCGTGCTCAGGCACTAAGCAACCAACAATAGCATGACCCGCTTCATGGTAAGCTGTCATTTCTCTTTCTTCTTCAGACATCACCATAGTACGTCTTTCAGCACCCATCATGATTTTGTCTTTGGCGCTTTCAAACTCCTCCATACCGACAATCCTACGATTGCCTCGAGCAGCAAAAAGCGCAGCCTCATTAACTAAGTTAGCAAGGTCAGCACCAGAGAAACCAGGCGTACCACGAGCAATGACACTGGCTTTAACATCATCAGCTAAAGGTACTTTACGCATATGAACTTTTAAAATTTGTTCACGACCACGCACATCAGGAAGTCCCACTACAACTTGTCGATCAAAGCGGCCAGGGCGAAGTAAAGCTGCATCTAATACATCTGGACGGTTAGTCGCTGCAATGACTATCACACCTTCGTTACCTTCGAAACCATCCATTTCAACCAACATCTGGTTAAGTGTCTGCTCACGTTCATCATGCCCGCCACCAACACCTGCACCACGTTGGCGACCTACGGCATCGATTTCATCGATAAAGATAATACAAGGGGCAGATTTCTTGGCTTGTTCGAACATGTCACGAACACGAGATGCACCAACACCGACAAACATTTCAACGAAATCAGAACCTGATATCGTGAAAAATGGCACTTTCGCTTCACCAGCAATCGCTTTAGCAAGTAATGTTTTACCTGTACCAGGAGGACCGACAAGTAATATCCCTGTCGGAATCCGACCACCTAACTTTTGGAATCTTGTTGGCTCTTTAAGGTAGTCAACTAGCTCTTTAACATCTTCTTTAGCTTCATCACAACCAGCAACATCACCAAAAGTAGTCTTGATCTGATCTTCGCTCATCAATTTGGCTTTACTCTTACCAAAAGACATCGCGCCCTTTCCACCGCCGCCTTGCATCTGACGCATGAAAAATATCCACACACCGATAAGGAGCAACATTGGGAACCAAGAAATGAAAATTTGAGTTAAAAAACCTGACTCTTCAGCTTCCTGCCCTTTCATGATGATCCCTTTGCGATCAAGATCATTAATCAAATCTTTATCAAACAGAGGCATAATAGTGGTGAACTTTTCCCCTGTTTTCTTACTTCCTTCAATCGTACGTTGATCGCTTTTTATTTCAACGGTATTAACCTGTCCACTACGAACATCATCTAAAAAAGCGGAATAATCCATCTTCGACGTACTAGAAGAAGAAGGGGAGTAGCCCTGAAATACCGACATCAACACTACGGCGATGACAGCCCAGAGAATTAAATTTTTAGCCATATCACTCAAAATTACTAGACCTCATAAAGTCTTGCGATTATTAACGATAGAATACAACAATGCGTATCCAATCAGCTTTACGATTACTGACATGGTTAAGGCACAACCTGTATACCCTAATCAGTCTTGCGATTATTTGCGTTAGAGTACTACAACTTGTACCCAGTCGCCACCAGATAGACTTCGCGCGAACGAGCTCGCGAAGAGTCTGGCTTACGTGTTTTAACGGTTTTAAACGCCTCTTTTACTGATTTCATGTATTCTTCAAAGCCTTCCCCCTGAAAGACTTTAACAGCAAAGCAGCCATTAGGTGCCAATACTTGATGACACATATCTAATGCTAACTCAACTAAATACATAGCGCGAG
The DNA here is from genome assembly GCF_013248905.1 of Shewanella sp. VB17. Taxonomy (NCBI): domain Bacteria; kingdom Pseudomonadati; phylum Pseudomonadota; class Gammaproteobacteria; order Alteromonadales; family Shewanellaceae; genus Shewanella; species Shewanella sp. VB17. The sequence continues at coordinate 1,363,379 of NZ_JABRVS010000001.1, read as the reverse complement.
GCTGATCAACACCACCTGCACCACTCATATTAGGTGCCATGTCAGATAAAACAATATCAACCTTGGCATCTCCTACTCGTGTTAATAAAGCATCGAGCACTTTTTCTTCTCTAAAATCTCCTTGAAGAAAATCGACACCGACGATGGGATCCATTGGTAAAATATCACAGGCGATAACCTTACCTTTATCTCCCGCTAATTTAACAGCAACTTGTGACCAACCACCTGGAGCAGCTCCTAAATCTACCACTGTCATCCCAGGACGAATTAATTTATCTTTCTCCTGAATTTCCTCTATTTTAAACGCAGCGCGTGAACGAAATCCACGTTTTTGAGCTAATTTAACATAGTGGTCATCGAAATGCTCTTGCATCCAACGAGAGGAACTCACTGTTCGTTTTTTCCCTGACATTTAAAATCCGCAACAAATGAGAGTTACATAATGAGTATATAAGGGTAGAATAGCCGCTTTTCAACAGTAACTCAGCATAAAGTTGGTAGAAATGAACTTAACAACCAAACAAAAACAGCACTTAAGAGGCTTAGCGCATAATTTGAAGCCAATAGTGATGCTTGGTTCCAATGGTCTGACTGAAGGTGTACTAGCGGAAATAGATAATGCACTCTCTTATCATGAACTGATCAAAGTGAAAGTGGCTTCTGGTGACAAAGAGCTTAAAAATGCGGTCATCGATGCCATCATACGCGAAACCCAAGCGGTAAAAGTGCAGCTTATTGGTCACGTTCTGGTGCTATTTCGTCAGTCAGAAGAAATGAAAATTGCCATTCCAAAGGCAAAATAGTCTTTTTGATAAAACACGTCTCCAGACACAAAGCCTAATTCTTTCCATCCATGGGAAATTAGGCTTAAATGTTCCTGACACAAACCGAGTCACTGATGTCAGTGACTCGGTTTTTTTATGGCGCCTCGCTAATAACGGTTGGTTTGTAATGTTCAGCATTAACGCCAAATAATTCTGGTAAACACGTCCCAACTGATATCGATGACCAAGTACCGGTTAAGATTCCGATAAACATGGCAATAGAAAAACTCTCTAACGGCCCTCCTCCCATGATCCAAAGCGCACTCACGGTCATTAATGTGGTACCACTGGTCACCATGGTACGTGAGAATGTCGCTTTAACGGCATAGGTACACACATCACTAACAGGCATAGTCAACTTTGATCTTAATAATTCTCGGATCCTATCAGCAATGATAATCGAGTCATTGAGGGAGTAACCTAGAATCGCTAATATCGCGGCAAGCACTGTCAAATTAAACTCCATTTGAGTGAGTGAGAAAAAAGCCAATACAAAAATAACATCATGAAACAAAGCCAATAAAGCACCACTGGCAAGCCGCCATTCAAAACGGAAACTCAAATAGCCTAAAATAGACAACATAGACACTAATAACGCTAATCCGCCTTGCTCAGCGAGCTCTTGCCCAATTTGTGGGCCCACTATACTGGTATTCAATACTTGAACATCACTGTTTAGCGGTGCTAACACATCTGCTATATCTAACGTATTCCCCCCGGTATGTCCTACAGGGGAAACTTGGCTATACCTAAGCACCCAGCGACCCGGCTCCCCAGCAGAGATGATACTGACTTCCTGTTGTGAAGAATCACTGAGCAGACTCTCTATCTGCTTGGCGGATATGTTTTTATCTATGCGGATCTCAGTGACCATTCCTCCCGTAAAATCAAGCCCCCAGTTAAACCCTTTCACAGAAATAATAGCTAAAGATAACATCATCAAGGTTAAAGAAATAAAACTCGTGAAGTAACGCCATTTAGTGAGGTTACTCATATTTTTAAAATTCATGCTGTTAAGATTCAAAATACTAAAGTTCATATCACACCTTTACATCGCGGATAAAGTCACGCCCATACTTCCAATTGATCAATGCTCTAGAGGCAAAAATACCTGTAAACATACTCGTTAGTAATCCCAGACCTAAGGTCAGTGCAAAGCCCTGTATTGGCCCATTACCTATGGAATACAGCACTACCGCTGTTATCATTGTCGTAAAATTAGCGTCAAAAATAGTGGAAGTAGCACTATCAAACCCAAGATCAATAGCATGAGCGAACCCACGCCCTTCTTTCAATTTATCTTTAATTCTTTCAAAAATAAGAACATTAGTATCGACAGCCATCCCCACCGTTAAGACTAAGCCGGCGATGCCAGGCAGCGTTAATACAGCACCAGGAATAAGCGCTAGAAGACCAAACAAAATAACCATATTGGCAAGTAACGCCACATTGGCAACCCAGCCTAAACGGCGATACCAAAGACCCATAAAGAGTAAAGTTATCGCCAAACCTAATGCTAAAGCAGAAAAGCCATTGGTGATATTTTCAGCCCCAAGGCTCGGGCCTATCGTTCGCTCCTCGACAATAGTGACAGGCGCTGTCATCGAGCCAGCTCTGAGCAATAATGCTAACTGTTGCGCCTGAGCGTAATCACCCGCACCAGTAATACTAAAACGATCACCGAGTTGAGACTGAATCGTCGCCACACTGATCACTTCTGTCGTTTGTCTCACCTGCTCCTTTTCATCTCGACTGTATTCGCTATAAGAGGTCGCCATAGGCCTACCTATATTGTCACGAGAGAAATCTGACATCATTTTGCCCCCCTCTCTATCGAGATGGATCACCACTTCAGGCATGCCCATTTCACCTAAGCCCGCCCTAGCATCAACAATATGATCACCCCCCAATACAGGAGTTCTGGCAACATAAACTGGCGTACCAGACTTATCTGTTAATACTTGAGCATTAACTGACCCCTTTTGCTTTACTTGATAAAAAGCCAAGCTCGCCGTAGCTCCAATCACATTTTTAGCTGCAGCAGGATCTTGAACGCCGGGTAGTTCAATCCTGATCCTATGATCACCTTGACGCTGAACCATGGCCTCAGTGATCCCAAGCTGCTCAATACGACTGCGCATAATTTGTAAATTTTGTTTCACCGTCAAATCTCGGATCTTACTCTTTTCATCAATCTTAATATCAGCATTCAGACCGGTACTATCGACATTGGACACCTGCCATGTGGGGTACTGACTGGCAATAAAATTCCTAACATCACCTCTTTGACCACCATCAGGAAGTGTGATCTTCACACTAGAATCGACACTTTGACGAACATTAACCCCTTTAATTCCCTGTTGGCGAGCAAACTGCCTAACCGCCTCCACAAAAGTATCGTAATGAAGTTTATAAACAGGCTCCACTTCCACATCCAAAAGAAATTGCACCCCTCCGCGTAGATCCAATCCCAATTTAATCGGTTTAAATCCTAACGAGAGTAGCCAATCAGGTGCTGCTGGTGCTAACGCCAAGGTCAATTCTGAACTATCTTCGACATGATCACTCAAAAAAGCGTTAACTTGCCTTTGCTGGTCATCATCAGCCAATACGATTAAAGTTTGGTTTACATTATGATCAATGCGTTTAACTTTAACTCCATCACCCTTCAATGCATCATTTAATTCTAATGGTGTGAGCTTCAATCCAGCTTTATCACTTATTTGAATCGCTGCATCTTCACCATAATATGTGGGTAATGCACTCAATAACATGACAATAAAGGTCACAAATAAGACGATATATTTCCACGCGGAATAATGGTTTAAAATTTTACCTTTCATCTGATTTCTCATATTTTTACTCTTAACACTTTGTTGCTAAACCCAATAAAGTTTCTAGCCCTATAGCGAATATGCAAAATAATTTACATACACATTAAGTTAGGCTAAAAAAGTTAAATAAAGCCATCCACAATGGATGAAAAGTTAGCTAATAGTGCTTTTCTGAGTAAAACGGTACAGTAGGTTAGTTTCTTTCCAGCCAGAAAGTCTTGATGAGATTTGTCTTATGTGAAGTGGCCAATCTAATGCTTGAGTAAAATCGATGCGATAACCTATAACAAAAGACGGGGCTAAGGGGGGGATAAATTCGAAAGCTAAGTGATAGTCAGGATCGTTATGTAAAGGTTCATGTTGAGCAAAATTTATCAGTCGCTGAGAAATCAAGGGAACAAATGTAGAATCATCGTTACTATGCTTAGCAGCGTTATTTGATTCAGATTGGTATTGAATTAATTGAGGCTTATCAAGCAAGGTGTCACAATTGCATTTTTGTTCAAACGCATCTGTAATGCTCGATTCTTGGTTGGCTCTATCTTGTTCTACAGTCTGAAAATCATGCGCAAACACAGGAAAGATAAGCACTCTCCCAATCAATAGCAACATACATCCAAAACGCAAAAAAGCCTTCACTCAAACCTGCTAACTTAACCCAATCATAAGCATCAATATTAAAGGGTCGAACATAGAGATACAAATTAATTTTTTATTATGTTTAATTAGGGCCTGTTTATTTTTCATGGTTGTTTTTGCAAGAAATCGTTAATATTTTATACAATAACGCAATAGAAAGGATCAACAAACCTTGCCCTAGGCTCACCTCAATGGCTTTATTGCGGATCCATTAAGCCTCATCGCCCGACCTTTACATGAAATCCATTGAAATTGAGCAAAAATAAACAAATCCTAATAGCACACATAAAAAAAGCCGCTTAATGCGACTTTAATAACAGTAAACATGAGTATTTCACCATTAAATATATTTTACTGATGTAATTTCATATTCTGTCATGCCGCCAGGAGTATTGATGGTGACTTCATCATTGACACTTTTACCTACTAAGCCTCTCGCAATAGGAGAGCTAACCGAGAGTAAATTATTCTTAATATTCGCCTCGTCTTCACCAACAATGCGATAAGTGACTTCAACTTCGGTATCAAGATTTAAAATGGTCACTGTTGTACCAAAAATAACTCGGCCAGTATTATCCATTTTAGTGACATCAATGATCTGAACATTAGAAAGCTTACCTTCAATGTCACGTATTCTAGCTTCACTTAAGCCTTGTTCTTCACGAGCAGCATGATACTCAGCATTTTCTTTAAGATCACCAAGTTCACGAGCAGTGCCAATTGCTTCCGCAATCAAAGGACGTTTCTCAAACTTTAAATAATCTAATTCTTTACGAAGTTGGTCTGCACCAACAACCGTCATAGGAACCTTGTTCATAGTACTCTTCCGTCTCCTTTAAAACAAAAGCTGTTTATGCAACCCTACTTAAGAGCCAACACTGAAAATTACATTTTTAGAATCGACTATTCTATACATAGAGCGGCCATGACGCTAGTCATGAATGAAGCAACTAACTGGCGTATTTTTGTCTTACTTTATCAAAAAAGCCATTAAAGTACTCTATTATCATCTCCTTCGTCACTACCATCACTGTGGCTTTCGCGACAGTAAAAGTTAACTCGGTAGGATTCGAATACAGTATATAATTAAGCTCTGTGACACTAACGAAGAAGGATCAACATAGATTAATGATCAAAGTAAACCTTATCATCAACGGTGAGAATGGCATGATATTAAGTAATAATTTATATTCGGGCCTATAAAAAGTAGAGCGCCAACCCTGAATTTTGAGCCTGTAAATAATTTTGTACATGCTAACAACTGATACTGGATAAGGTGGGCTATCCGCTTTACAGTGTAAACTCTTTCATCTTATCTTCAAGGTTCAGAACCAATGAACTTAGCTCTTGTACGTCATGTTTACTCAGTTCTGCTTTATTAGAGATCTGTTGTGACATACTACCTATCTCTGTAATATTTTGATTTATTTCTCCCACGACAGAGCTTTGCTCTCCAGATGCAGTGGCTATCTGTATATTCATGTCGCTTAATTGAGAAACTAAAGCTAAAACTTCAGCTAAAATTTTACGATTATCTTCACAAGCCACAATACTGGCATTAGCCATCTGACTCGATGAGCTTACCATCTTCACTGTTGTTTGCGTCTCTTGCTGTAAAGAGTTTATTTTCTCCCTTATATCTTCTGTCGACTGCTGCGTGCGTGATGCCAGCGTTCTCACTTCATCAGCAACCACCGCAAAACCTCGACCTTGTTCACCAGCTCGAGCAGCTTCAATCGCCGCATTAAGGGCAAGTAGGTTAGTTTGCTCAGCGATTGACTGAATCACATCAAGCACAGAGCCTATTGACTCACTCTCTTGGGCTAATTTGTCTATTGAAGCAGAAGCTGAACTCATTTGAACATTTAGTTCTGACATATCCTTCTCTAATCGCTCAGCAACGTGACTGGTTTCCTTGCATTTACTTTCAGTCTCTCTAACTGAATCAGATGCATTTGACGCATTTCTGGCCACCTCCTGAATCGTTGCCAGAAGTTGATTTGTTGCAACAGCGACACTATCAGCACTATTTGATTGTTTCAGTGTTTGATCTGTGGTTTCGCCAATATTGGTTATCATTTTATTGGTTGACTGCAGTAATGTCCTTGTTAGTTCTTCGACACTATTCAAAACCCCTTGCACCCCTATCATTAACTGATTAAAAGACGTCGCTAACGAAAACAACTCATCTTTTCCTTTATATTCAATTCTCGTGGTCAAATCTTTTTCATTTGCCACTCTATTTATCTGAGAAATAAAATTATTAATGGGAGTTGAGATCCCACGAGCAATGACAAAACCTGCCATTAAGGTTAACGGTAATAAAATAAGTATGACGACGATAATCACCTGCCATATGCTTGCCTGCATATTCTCTTTATCCTGCATGACTTCCGCGACATCTATTTCACTTAATAATCCCCAAGTGACCCCTTCAATTTCCAACGGGGTAAAAGCAGATAGTACATCAACATTACGATAATCCTTGATAGATTTAATGCCTGTTTCCCCTGATAGAACGGCTGTTACTGCCTCATTGGTCACTTTTTGATAACCAATGGATGAACCGCTCGCAGCAATTTTATCAACAATTTCAGCATCAACACCCGCAGCGGTTAGCCCAGCAAGATAACCATCCTTATCGTCATGTAAAAAACGACTCTGGCTTCGAAGTAATTGATCGTCACCGACTAAATATGTCTCCCCAGAATTCCCTAATCCTACTTGTTCCCACCTTGCTTCGAAAGTCATCAAGCTATTTATCTCATCGATTGGCATTTGAAAAATCAAAATACCTAACTTTTTACCATCACTGGAAAATATGGGGGAAGAAATAAATGCGGCTGCAGCTTCATAAGAGGGGAAGTAAGGTTTAAAATCAACGAGAAAAGTTTCATTTTTTTGGCTACTGGCATTCGCTAACCTAAATGCTTCGGCTAACCCCGAGTCTTTATACGGACCGCTTAATAATGAAGTAGCAAAGTCCAATTCTTTAAAAACAGAATAAACAACAAAGCCTGTATCAGGCTCTACAAGAAAAATGTCATAGAAGCCAAATGACTCCAAGTACTGATTTAAGTGAGGATGATACTTCTTATGTAGCTCGCTGTAACGAGTACCATCATCAGCATAAACCAACTGATTTTTACTTCCCAATGGATTTGAGTTACCACTAATATAAGCATGTTGTATTAACCTCGTATTATCACTTAATTGGGTTAATTTGCTGGCTGAACTACTAGAGCTTGAGGGATTTTGTGACCGATATTCTTTATCAAACTCTTGGGTATAATAACTTTTTAATTGACCGTTTTCGGTCAACCTTGTTTGTTGTCCATATTGAGAAAATGGTAACGGCATTTCCTCCATCATATCCATCACCATGCGATTATTTGACAGCGTTGTGATCCCTTTCGCTATGGTTGAAAAATAACGTTCAATTTGATTTTTCTGTGTTTCCCTAATCGCAACCAACTGTTCATAAACATTTTTCTCTATTGATTCTGATGCTATTGATGATGATTTCCACCCAACGAGTGATCCAGCCGAAAATATGCCAATTCCAGACAATAAAACAGTGGCTAAGATAATTTTACTCGAAATGTTCATGTTTAATCACAGATAAAAGAAAAAATGAATAATATAAAGTTTAGTCGATATAAAAAATTTCGAGTATTTGGTCATTATTTTTATCAAAAAAAAAGCCACAAAAGTGGCTTTTAACGACAAGTAAGATAGATTAACAATTACTTAATTTGTTGATGTAACTCTTGCAGTGAATTAACATTCGTTCTATCGTCAGCGGCATGTGCCATACAAGTAGCAAACGCAGCATTTAACGTCGTGGTATAATTCACTTTATAGCGTAATGCACCGCGGCGAAGTTGACGTGAATCTTCAATTGCTTGACGACCTTCTGTCGTATTGACAATATAGGTGTACTCGCCATTCTTTATCCGATCAAGAATATGAGGACGTCCTTCATGAACTTTATTCACTAAACGAGGGTTAATACCCGCTTCACCTAAAATAATAGCCGTTCCATGAGTGGCATCTATCTCATAACCTAATCCAATAAGCTGGGCGGCTAAGTCCACAACCCGCGCTTTATCGCTATTACGAACAGATAATAAGGCACGACCAGACTTAGGCACAGCACATGTTGCCCCTAACTGAGCTTTCGCATAGGCTTCAGCAAATGTTTCACCCACCCCCATGACTTCACCAGTTGAACGCATTTCAGGCCCAAGTAAAGGATCCACACCAGGGAACTTATTGAAAGGTAATACCACTTCTTTTACTGAGTAATAAGGCGGTATCACTTCTTTAGTGAAATTTTGTGACTTAAGGCTTTGCCCTGCCATCACACGTGCAGCAATTTTAGCTAAAGGAACCCCTGTCGCTTTAGACACAAAGGGGACTGTACGCGCAGCACGAGGATTCACTTCAATCATATAGATTTCGTCATCCTTAACTGCAAACTGAACGTTCATCAAGCCAATAACACCCAATTCAATCGCCAGTTTACCCACTTGCTCACGCATACGATTTTGAACATCATCACTTAAGCTGTATGGCGGTAATGAACACCCTGAATCACCAGAGTGAACACCTGCTTGTTCAATATGCTCCATGATAGAGCCGATAACAACCGTCTCACCATCACACACAGCATCAATATCGATTTCAATCGCATTATCTAAGAAACGGTCCAACAATACTGGCGACGCATTTGATACACTAACGGCTTCATTAAAGTAACGACGTAAATCCTGTTCATCATAAACGATTTCCATCGCACGGCCACCCAACACATAAGATGGACGAACCACTAATGGATAACCAATACGCTCAGCAGAAATAACAGCGCCTTCAACAGTGGTTACTGTGTCATTTTCAGGTTGCTTCATTTCAAGACGTTGAACCGCTTGCTGGAAGCGCTCACGATCTTCAGCGCGGTCAATGGCATCAGGACTGGTGCCAATAATCGGCACACCCGCAGCCTCTAATTCACGAGCAAGCTTAAGTGGCGTTTGACCACCATACTGTACAATAACGCCTTTCGGCTTTTCGATACGAACAATTTCAAGCACATCTTCGAGCGTGACAGGCTCAAAATAAAGTCTGTCAGATGTATCATAATCAGTTGATACTGTTTCAGGGTTACAATTGACCATAATGGTTTCATAACCATCTTCACGCAATGCTAATGCCGCATGGACACAACAATAATCAAATTCAATGCCTTGACCAATTCTGTTTGGGCCACCACCTAAAATCATAATCTTGTCACGATTTGATGGTGCAGCTTCACACTCCTCTTCATAAGTAGAATACATGTAAGCTGTGTCAGTTGAAAATTCAGCAGCGCAAGTATCAACACGTTTATAGACAGGAAATATTTCATGCTTGTGACGCAACTTGCGCATCTCAGACTCGCTGATCCCAAGTAACAATGAGAGCCTAATATCAGAGAAACCTTTACGCTTTAATTGACGTAAAAATGTGTCATTCATCCCTGACATACCTGAATCTTTAACATTTGATTCGAGTTTAATCAGATCTTCAATTTGGACCAAGAACCAAGGGTCAATATTCGTCAAACCAAAAATATTATCTACTGACAGGCCTGCACGAAATGCATCAGCAATATACCAAATACGTTCAGCACCGGGCTCTTGAAGTTCATGTCGAATACGTGCCATGGAATCGGCATCATCGATATCAATAATCGGATCTAAGCCATTCATGCCAACTTCAAGTCCGCGAAGGGCCTTTTGAAGTGACTCTTGGAAAGTACGACCAATGGCCATGACTTCACCAACAGACTTCATCTGAGTCGTCAAACGATCATTGGCACCGGCAAATTTCTCAAAGTTAAAACGTGGAAGCTTAGTCACGACATAATCAATAGCAGGTTCAAATGATGCGGGAGTATTGCCACCTGTAATATCATTTTTTAGCTCATCGAGCGTAAAACCAACGGCTAATTTGGCCGCTATTTTTGCAATAGGAAAACCTGTCGCTTTAGAGGCTAGCGCGGATGAACGTGATACACGTGGATTCATCTCGATAATGACCATGCGGCCATCTACTGGGTTAATACCAAACTGTACGTTTGATCCACCCGTCTCAACACCAATTTCACGTAATACCGCCAGTGATGCATTACGCATTAGCTGGTATTCTTTATCTGTCAGGGTTTGCGCTGGTGCGACGGTAATTGAGTCACCAGTATGAACCCCCATTGGATCAAAGTTTTCGATAGCACAGACGATAATGCAATTATCATTGCGATCTCGTACGACTTCCATCTCATATTCTTTCCAACCAATCAAAGACTCATCGATAAGCAGTTCACTTGTGGGTGAAAGCTCGAGCCCCTGAGAACAGATCTCCTCGAATTCTTCCTTATTATAGGCAATCCCACCACCGCTACCACCCATAGTAAATGACGGGCGGATAATACAAGGAAACCCAAGCTCTGCTACCACGGCATTCGCTTCATCCATTGTATGCGCAATACCAGCACGCGGACAATCCAGTCCAATTGATTTCATTGCTTTATCGAAACGGCTGCGATCTTCGGCTTTATCAATCGCATCGGCAGTGGCGCCGATCATCTCAACGTTAAACTCTTCCAGTACTCCCTTGCTCTCAAGTTCAAGTGCACAGTTAAGTGCTGTCTGACCACCCATTGTCGGCAGAATGGCATCAGGGCGTTCTTTGGCAATAATATTACGCACAACTTCCCAATGAATAGGCTCGATGTAGGTCGCATCAGCCATCTCTGGATCTGTCATAATCGTGGCAGGATTTGAGTTAACCAGAATAACCCGGTAACCCTCTTCGCGCAGGGCTTTACAAGCTTGCGCACCGGAATAATCAAACTCACATGCTTGACCGATAACGATCGGACCGGCACCTAGGATAAGAATACTTTTTATATCTGTACGTTTTGGCATTGCTTAAACCTTCTCCCGGACTATTTAGCGTTCTGGCGATACATGTCAATAAGTTCAATAAAATGATTGAACAAAGGAGCTGCATCATGTGGTCCTGGACTCGCTTCAGGGTGTCCCTGAAAGCTGAATGCAGGCTTATCCGTTAAATGAATACCTTGTAAAGAACCATCAAACAGTGATTTATGTGTCACCTTAATGTTCGCTGGTAAACTAGAAGCATCCGCTGCAAAACCATGATTTTGGCTGGTGATCATCACATTGCCTAATTCAATGTTACTCACAGGATGATTTGCGCCATGATGGCCAAACTTCATTTTCAGGGTCTTAGCACCGCAAGCTAACGCTAATAACTGATGCCCTAAGCAAATTCCAAACACGGGAATTTCAGTCTTTAAAATCTCTTGAATCGCCGTTATTGCATAATCACATGGCTCAGGATCCCCAGGGCCATTTGACAAAAACACCCCATCAGGGTTCATGGCAAGTACTACTGATGCTGGCGTTTGCGCCGGAACCACGGTCACATCACAACCACGGTCAACCAGCATGCGTAAGATATTGCGCTTAACACCATAATCATAAGCAACAACGTTGTACTTAAGATCAGAAGCTGGAGTATCATCAGGTAAACCGCCAACTAAACGCCAGCTGCCACTGCGCCACTGATATTGAGTCTCAGTGGTCACTTCTTTGGCTAAATCCATGCCTTTTAGACCTGGGAAAGCGTTTGCTTTAGCAAGCGCCTTAGCCACGTCATGTTCACCCACGAGGATACAACCAGCTTGTGCCCCTTTTTCTCGTAAAATACGAGTTAACTTACGCGTATCAATATCAGCAATACCGACAACATTGTGCGCTTTTAGATAATCACTGAGAGATTGTTGATTACGGAAGTTACTGGCAATTAACGGGAGATCTCGAATAATTAAACCACAGGCATGAACTGAATCAGATTCTGTGTCTTCATCATTGGTTCCTGTATTACCAATATGCGGATAGGTTAAAGTTACAATTTGACGAGAATATGAGGGATCAGTAAGGATCTCTTGGTAACCTGTCATTGATGTGTTAAAAACAACTTCACCAACAGCATGTCCATCAGCACCGATAGCGGTGCCCGAGAATACAGTTCCATCTTCGAGTACGAGTAAGGCAGACTTTGTCAACGCGACCTCCAAAAAGAGCCAAGCCACTAAAATATAATGTTTTTTCTTGCTTTAAATAAGCACAAAAATAATGTAAACACAAAATTTTGGCAAATTCGGATAACTATATATTAATTAGTGTTTCTTGTCTCTATTTATTATTTTTTTTAAACATAAAAAAACCGTCATATTGACGGTTTAACAAAAGCACTACTTCAGGCCTAAGACCTGCTGCATATCGTAAAGGCCCGCATCTTGATCAACTAACCAATAAGCGGCCCTCATCGCACCATTAGCAAACGTCATTCTGCTAGATGCTTTGTGCGTGATTTCAATACGTTCACCAATATCAGCAAACATGGCAGTATGTTCGCCAACCAGATCACCAGCACGTATACTAGAAAAACCGATGGTTTCACGATCACGCTCACCTGTTATTCCTTCACGGCCATATACCGCGCATTTATCCAGATCACGACCTAAGGTGTTAGCAATCACTTCACCCATTTTAAGTGCGGTTCCAGATGGCGCATCTTTCTTGTATCTATGGTGCCCTTCAATAATCTCGATATCGGTGTAATCACCCATAACTTCAGCAGTCAGCTCGAGTAATTTCCACATCAGATTCACACCAACAGCCATGTTTGGTGCCATAACAACTGATGCGGTCTCTGCATAGGCAAAAATATGTTCTTTTTGACTATGATTAAACCCAGTTGTACCAATGACGATAGCTTTATCATTTCGAGCACACCAATCAGTGTGAACTAAGCTTGCTTCTGGAGAAGTAAAATCAATTAATACATCAAAATCATCAACTACCGCATCAAGAGAGTCAGTAATAGAGACGTTCATCGTCCCGACCCCAGCAAGCTCACCAGCATCAACACCAATTAATGTTGAACCCGCTCTTTCAATAACGGCTCCAAGAAAAATATTTGGCTGTTGCTTAGCGGCTTCAATAAGAGTTCGACCCATACGGCCACTGCCGCCAGTTATTGCCACCCTTACTTGTTCACTCATCATAGGCTTCCTTCAATTATGCATTGTCATTAGATATTGCTCATACACTATTTTTAGCGCTGAGCATCTTTGCAAAAAAAAGCCTAAACATTAGCTTAGGCTTTTAATATTACAGAATGTCGAGTAATTCAACTTCAAATACCAGTGCCGAATAAGGCGGAATCGATGCGCCAGCACCACGCTCGCCATACGCTAAGTGATGTGGGACATAAAGCTTCCACTTAGAGCCTACTGGCATTAACTGAAGTGCTTCAGTCCAACCGGCAATAACACCTGATACCGGGAATTCAGCAGGCTGATCACGAACAACTGAACTATCAAATACATCACCGCTAATAAATGTGCCATGGTAATGAGTACGAACAGTGGCATCTAGAGGAGGTTTATCACCAGTCCCTTCAGTCATAATTTCATACTGTAGACCAGACTCAAGTGTCACAACACTTTCACGCTTAAGGTTGTCAGCTAAGAAAACCTCGCCTTCGCCAGCAGCGAGCTCAGCTGCTGCTTCCTGTACTTTTTGAATACGTTGACTAATTTCAGTAAATGCAACCTGCAGTTCTTCCATTGGAACTTGACAGTCAATGCCGTCAAATGCATCTGATAAGCCCTGTTGTACGGCTGAGATATCAATGCCTTCAAAAGAGTTAGCAGCCAATTGCTCACCTAGCTGGCGACCAATACCATAACTTGCTTGTGCTTCAATAGTTGTAAACTTGTCAGACATAATAATTTTATACTCTCAATGATACATTTAATTTTCGCGCAGTATCATACCATAATACCAAAGCAGATACTTTATTAGATCTCGATTTTTTATCAGGTTAGTTGGCAATAATCAGCAATGATGGTGGATAGAGAAGTGGGCTCTGGATCGCAGAGTTAATGAAAGTTCGCTAGCTCCGAATAGAGCTCATTAGTCATCGGGAGTAACATAGCGGAAAGGGATGTTACTGCATTGACATCTTGTTCAATCGCCGCTTTTTCGATACTTTTGGCGATATCAGCTAACTGCTCAGCATCTATATTACTAGCAGCACCCTTAATTGAGTGTGCAATGGCACGAACTTGGTCCAGCTCTTTCTCTTTTATCGCACGCAGTAGCGAGTCTACCTGATTAGGCGTGTCTTCAATAAATGCTTTCGTCACTAATTGAATTAACTCAGTCTTACTGTGCAGCCTCTTAGAAAATTTTTGACTGTTCCAAACCACATTCAATGGTTTTGCCGTCGCGATAGAGACAGGGGTCATCGGTACTTCTTGACGTTGTGGGACGATTCTCTGCAACCAATAATTAACCCGATGTTCTAACATAAGATCATCGATTGGCTTACTAATATAATCATCCATACCCGCAGCTAAGCAGCGCTCTTTATCTCCTTTTATGGCATTAGCTGTCATCGCGATAATTGGAACCTGCTGATATCGCTTGCCTCCTTCCCCCTCTCTTATTCTTTTTGTTGCTTCAAAGCCATCCATTTCAGGCATCTGGCAATCCATAAATATCAACTGATAAGGTTGCTCTTGACTTGATGAGTTAAGCTGTTTCAACGCTTCAATCCCATTAGCAGCCACACAGACATTAATGCCTAAGTCATTTAGCATAGAATTTGCCACAATTTGATTGGTTTGATTGTCTTCAACTAATAGCGCTAGTACCTTGTCAGTCGAATCTAATTCTGGTTTGTACTGTGAAATATTCTGCTCAGTACTATCTATATCTTGATCATCAATGACGGCTTTAATCGTTTGATACAATTTAATCAACGTAGCTGGTTTATGGAAATATCCCTGAAAACCGTACTGGGATATGGTTGCAATATCAACGGCAAGCAAGGATGAAGTCATCAAGATAAATTTACTGATAGTATTTGGTAACAGCTCATCAATGCGCTGTTTTAAACTGAGTCCATCAATATCCGCCAACTTCATCTCAATCATAACAAGATTAAATGGCTGTGATACTTGCTCCGCTGCTTGCATGATCGCTGGTGTATCTGGCGACGAAGTGGTAATCGACACCTTAGCCCCCCATAACTGTAACTGTTTTTTTATCACTTGTGCAGCGATCATATTGTCTTCAACCAACAGGATATTGACTGCGCTCAAATCCAATGAATAATGAGCTTCTAGAGGTTGAGTTGAAGCTTTAAATGTCACTTCAAATTTAAAGCTACTGCCATTAACCCCATCACTTTCGACACTAATCGAGCCATTCATTAATTGGCATAACTGGGTAGAAATGGTTAATCCTAGCCCTGTTCCACCATACTCACGAGTCGTCGATGCGTCAGCCTGAGTAAATGAATTAAAGATGTGCTCCTGCTTTTCAAGCGGTATGCCAATACCATCATCTTTTACGACACACTTAAAAATAAACTCATCGTTTAATTTTTGCACCACGGCAGCAGAAATAAGCACATTGCCTTTAGCTGTGAATTTTATTGCGTTGCTAACCAAATTGTTGACAACCTGTCTTAATCTACCTGAATCACCGTAAAGTTGACGAGGTATAACATCACTGAAATCTAAAATAAGCTCAATGCCTTTTTCTTGAGCTTTTAACGCTAAACTCTCAAACATATCTGTAAGTGTAACGACTATTTCAAAATCAATTTCGTCCAACTCTAGTCTGCCAGCTTCAATTTTAGAAAAGTCCAAAATATCATTCAGTAATACTAACAAGGATTGAGCGCTCGATTGAGCTATGCTGAGTTGATGACGCTGATCTCTGTCTATATGACTCTGAGATAAAATACGCAGCATGCCTATTATCCCATTCATTGGAGTACGAATTTCATGGCTCATACTCGCAAGAAAATCAGACTTTAACCGAGCTGACTCTTCTGCTTTGGTTTTGGCTTTGATTAAATAAGCTTCTGTTGCTTCTCTTTCTGACACATCATAAAAAGAGCCAATAACATGGGATATATTTTCAGCTTGATCAAATATTGGCGTCAATATGATCTCATTATAAAATGAACGACGATCTTTTCGATAATTGACTTGTGTATAACAACAAGCTTTTTTCAAAGCAATGACCATATCCACATTAGGCTCAACAGGTAAAGTCGACATGTTTTGCAATATATCACGACAACCTTGGCTTAATATTTCATCGGCCAAATAGCCTGTTAGCTGAATAAATGCCTTGTTAACATAGGTGATCGGTAATTGCTGATTCTTAACTTCTGCAATAAATAACGCCGTATGTGCTTCATCAATCGCCTTATTTCTAATATCAACTTGTGATTGTAACGCACGCTCTTGAGTCACATTGATGCCAGTCAACACAGTCCCTAACCGCTCACCATTATCATTTAAATAAGCACGTTTAAACCATTTCACTTCTGGACAGCTAACATCATTACCCTGCTCTATTGCTAATTGGTTATAACTCACATTAATGCTGACTTGCTGAGTTAAATCATCATCAATAAAATCAAGTGGGAGTAATTTATTCAGATCCACAGGTAACAAAAGTTGATGCTCTGCAATAAATTCATTTAACGATGCATTAGATAAAATAACCATCCCTTCTGAATCAATTACTAATAACATTTCATTAATAGAATTGAGCACGCTTTCAAATTTTTGTTTAGAAACAGACGTCGACTGTAACTGTTGAAGTAACTGTTTAAAGCCACCTCTAATCGCTGCAAATTCTTGTGGTTCATCAAGCAGATCAACACTTGCCAGCGCAGATTGATTTACCATGGAATCGGCGATATTTTTCTGTAGAGCTTTCAAAGACTCAGATGCTAGCACGGATGCATGCTTAATCCCGTTTAATGTGACTAAAAATACAATAATCAATGCCAACAACATGAACACACCGCTCGATAGCGCCTCTTTATAGGCTTGTTCTTTAGGCTGCAATGAGATCACTTTACCTTGGTTAAATGATCTTTCAACTGAAAACCAAAGTTCAAATTCCGACTCTACATACTGAACTCCCGCTTGCTGTATCGTTTCATTTGAACTGAATAAAACCTGTTCATTTTCATCCAATAACAAAATTAAGTTACCACTGTTACTTAAGGTCAATACGGATTGAACCTTACTGACGTAAGCAATAATCGCACCTTCAGCTAAGTTGGCATAGATAACAGGATAAGCGGTAAACACCCCTTTGCTAGAATATTCAAAATAAGGCATAGCCTGCTCAAGTACCCTTGATTTCCAATCAAAATCACCTTGCCTTTCAAGAAATAAATCCACCGTTTGACCTGTGATGACATTACCATCGAAATCGGTAAAAACAATACTGGTATTATCAGTAATATTGAGTTTTAAGGATCGAAAGAAAACAGGTAAATAGCTATCTCGATTACTGTAATCAATAATACTGTTTACCATCAAATCATTGGTTGCTAGATTGCTGACTTGGGTTTGCAGCAGTTTAAGGTTAAGTTCAAAATCCTCGATAAAACGGTCTGCGTATTCTATATGTTTCTGCTCTAATTGTTGATTAATCACATACAAGGATCCACCCACAACAAATAAAACAGTCAATAAGAGAAAAGACAATAATCGTGGCAAGGCCTTTTTTCTAATAAGACTTTCTAAAGAAACATTTTTAGTCAAACCTTACTCCTTGATGGGGATCATTTGACCTAACTCATTAAAGTGAGACAAAAAGTAGTCATCGGCGAGCAAGGCATCATGCATCTGCTCTGTAAAGGGGGGCTTATAATGTTTAACTAACCCTTGGTGATCTTTGATAGCCACCAACGCATCTCTTACTGTTTTTCTCTCTAATGATTGTGCATCCGTTATCGCTTTCACCAATAAATGCACCAAGTCATAAGCATGAGCGGTACCGACAGCCCCAGCCATAGAGCGCGCAGTGACTGAAGGATCGAAGGTGCGTTGATACTGAGATAATACCGACTGATTTAACATCTTGTTATTAGGTTTATCAAAGCTATACGATTGCAATACTACAATATTGAGTTTATTGAGGTTCTCAAGACCTAATCTATTGACAAATGCACCACTGGCTATTCCCCAATGAGAGATAATGGGGATCATCTTCGAATCAGGATTAGATAAAATAGCCTTTGCAGCGACCACAGCCTCTGGTGCATTCGACACCAACACGATGGCTTGCGCCCCACTAGTAATAAGCGAGGCAACTTCTGCATCCATCTCTTTTTGCCCCCAGTTAACCCATTGAATATCACTGATAGTCATCATTAGCTGTGATGCAGCCTTTTCCATAGACGCTTTATTAGAGCGCCCCCAACCTGTTCTTTCTAATAATAAACCCACTTTAGTCATGCCCAGCTTTGCCGCATAATTTAAAAAAACTTGGCCTGCTTGCTCATCCCTAACCGAGACTCTAAAGGCAAAATTAGGTTCAAATTCATTGTCAATAATAGGGGTCCCCGCCGCCCAAGGATCAAGATAGATAATCTGATGCTGATGAATGGCAGGTAACTCTTGTAACGCCACAGGGGTATGAACTCCTCCGATAACCGCAACAAGTCCAGCTTGCTTAGCAAAAGCATGAATATTTGCGACACCACGCGCCGGATTACCACGATGATCTTTGATTATCAGTTTTAGCTGTTTATTTAACACACCTCCAGCAGCATTTATCTCGTTTATCGCCAGTAATGCGCCACGTTTAATGGCTATCCCTCCTTCCTTCGCTGATGCTGACATATCAGCATCAAGGCCAATATAAATAAACTCTTCAGCTTTCAGTGCTGTAATGTGCAATAAAGAAGGAATTGAGAGCAGTAAGAACATCCCTATAATCTTAAACATAGTGACCTAATCATTGTCGTTTTATTGGCATCACTATTAGTGTAGATGAGCAAAAATAATTTGGTGGAGAACATGAAACTTCTCCTTTTTTGAACAATAAAAAAGCCTCGCATTGCGAGGCTTTAGCACTTAATGTGTCAAGTATTAAATAAAGTTAGCCATTCAAATCTTGAAAGAATTTTTTTACACCATCAAAAAAACCTTCAGCTTTTGGGCTGTGTTTCTTAGATGATGAACCCGTTAACGTTTCATCAAACTCACGTAAGAGTTCTTTTTGACGATCACTTAGTTTAACCGGTGTCTCCATGACCACTTTACACAACAAGTCGCCGACAGCATGGCTGCGTACAGACTTAACACCTTTACTGCGCATGCGGAACATACGGCCAGTTTGTGTTTCAGATGGAATTTTAAGGTTAACCTTACCATCAAGTGTCGGCACTTCAATTTCACCACCGAGGGCCGCTTTACCAAATGAGATCGGCACTTCGCAATATAGGTTATTGCCATCACGTACAAAAATAGCATGCTCGCGCACGCTGACTTGTACATAAAGATCACCTGAAGGGGCACCAAATTCACCCGCTTCACCTTCACCAGATAAACGAACTCGATCACCATTATCAACCCCTGCAGGGATTTTAACCGATAAGGTTTTACTCTTCTCAACACGGCCTTCACCATGACAGCTATTGCATGGATCTTTAATGATCTTACCGCGTCCATGGCAGGTCGGACAGGCTTGCTGAACAGCAAAGAATCCCTGACGCATTTGAACCTGACCTTGACCATGACAGGTGCCACATGTTGTCGGTGAAGTGCCTTTCTTAGCCCCACTACCATCACAGACATCACACGATGTTAGTTTAGGTATACGTAATTCTTTCGTTAGCCCTTTAACGGCTTCTTCAAGTGATAATTCAAGGTTGTAACGCAGATCACTGCCGCGTGCAGCTTGACGCTGTCCACCGCCACCACGACGGCTACCACCACCGAAAATATCACCGAACACATCACCGAACACATCACCAAAGTCGCCATTACCACCACGACCACGATTAGGATCAACACCCGCATGACCAAACTGATCATAAGCGGCTTTCTTATCGCCATCTGTCAAAATTTCGTAGGCTTCTTTCACCTCTTTAAAACTGGCTTCTGCACCTTTATCATCAGGATTGCGATCCGGGTGAAATTTCATGGCTAACCGTTTGTAAGCCTTTTTAATTTCACGTTCACTAGCGTCACGTCCGACGCTTAATACTTCGTAATAATCTCGCTTTGACATAATCTCACGCTTTGTTTGCTGAAGTGACTACTAATCTGACCGCTAATCTTATGGTTCAAATCATAACTACGGGCATTAGAGTTACCCCTAATGCCCGCATTCAATAATTTAGGGGGATTAACCTATATTATTTTTTGTCATCTTTTACTTCTTCAAACTCAGCATCAACTACATCATCTTCAGGTTTAGCAGCTTTTTCCGCTCCTTCCTGAGCGGGTTCGCCTTGCTCTGCTTGTGCTTTAGCTTGAGCAATTTCCATCAGCTTCGAAGATGCTTCCATTAGCGCTTGAGTTGACTTGTCGATTGCTTCTTTGTCGTTACCTTTCATTGCGGTATTAACAGCAGCTATTGCCGTTTCAATCTTTTCTTTATCTTCAGCAGCTAATGCTTCACCGGCTTCTTCAACTTGCTTTTTAGTTGAATGAACCATCCCATCAGCTTGGTTGCGAGTCTGCACTAACTCTTCAAATTTGGCGTCTTCATCAGCATGAGCTTCAGCATCTTGAACCATGGCTTCAACTTCTTCTTCACTTAGACCAGAAGAGGCTTTGATGGTGATGTTCTGCGCTTTACCCGTTTTCTTATCGGTAGCAGAAACATGCAAGATACCATCGGCATCGATATCAAAAGCTACTTCAATTTGTGGCGTTCCACGTGGTGCTGGCTCAATACCTTCAAGGTTGAATTGACCTAAAGACTTGTTACCACTTGATTGCTTACGCTCACCTTGAAGTACGTGAATCGTTACCGCACCTTGGTTATCATCAGCAGTGGAGAAAGTTTGACCCGCTTTAGTCGGAATCGTTGTGTTCTTTTCGATAAGCTTAGTCATCACGCTACCCATCGTCTCAATACCTAGAGACAGAGGCGTTACATCAAGTAGAAGTACATCTTTCACTTCACCAGAAAGTACACCCGCTTGCACAGCAGCACCAATAGCAACAGCTTCATCTGGATTCACATCCTGACGTAGCTCTTTACCGAAGAAACTAGAAACTTCAGCACGTACTTTAGGCATACGAGTTTGACCACCAACAAGAATAACCTCGTTAATATCAGACACGCTAAGATCAGCATCAGCTAACGCTACTTTCAATGGCTCAAGTGTGCGGATAATTAAATCTTCAACCAAAGACTCAAGCTTAGCACGTGTAATTTTAACCACTAAGTGCTTAGGACCTGATGCATCAGCCGTGATATAAGGCAGGTTAACTTCTGTTTGAGTCGTGCTTGAAAGTTCGATTTTAGCTTTTTCTGCTGCTTCTTTTAGACGCTGCATAGCCAATGGATCTTTACGCAAGTTCATGCCTTGCTCTTTTTCAAACTCATCAGCAAGATAGTTAATCATACGATTATCAAAATCTTCACCACCTAAGTGAGTATCACCGTTGGTGGCGAGAACTTCAAATGTCTGTTCGCCATCAACGCTGTCGATTTCAATGATAGAGATATCAAATGTACCACCACCTAAATCGTATACAGCAACGATATTATCGCCTTGCTTCTTGTCAATACCGTAAGCAAGTGCAGCCGCTGTTGGCTCATTAATGATACGCTTAACTTCAAGTCCTGCGATACGGCCAGCATCTTTTGTCGCTTGACGCTGTGAATCATTAAAGTATGCAGGAACAGTAATCACTGCTTCTGTGACTTCTTCACCGAGAAAATCTTCGGCAGTTTTTTTCATTTTTTTAAGAATTTCAGCCGATACTTGTGGCGGAGCCATCTTCTTATCATGAGCTTCAACCCAAGCATCACCATTATCTGCGCCAATAATTTTGAACGGCATAATGTCAACATCACGCTGAACTTCATCATCTTTAAAACGACGACCAATTAAGCGCTTAATCGCAAAAAAAGTGTTTGTTGGATTGGTGACAGCTTGACGCTTGGCTGGTTGACCGACTAACGTCTCTTCACCTGTATAAGCAATGATTGAAGGGGTAGTACGATCGCCTTCGGCATTCTCCAATACACGTGCAGTCCCGCCGTCTAATACAGCGACGCAAGAGTTAGTTGTGCCTAAATCGATACCTATAATTTTACCCATGTGGTGCTCCTGAAATCTTTCTAAATAAAAACTAAATTTATTGTCTGATGAAGATATGGGGATAGATTCAACCAATTTCAAGCTAAAGTTTTATTGCTTTTGTTTAAAACTTTAGCTTGGCGTTAAAATCATCCAAAATCTTTCCTTAACACCCTATATTGGGACTGAGACATCGATTACAAGGGCGAGTACACAAAAAAAACGCAATAGCGCATGATCATTTACGGCTCACAATCCGACCGGCAAAAGAATATAATGTATACAATATAAAAAATGTGCGACCCTACTCTTATTCATTGCTTAATATACGGATAATAATTTGAAACAATCAAATCAAGCTTATGTTTACGCTATAGGCGCTGTCTGTCTGTGGTCCACGGTTGCCACTGCATTTAAACTAGCACTGCAACATTTTACCCCTTTGCAGCTGGTATTCGTCGCCGTCACCACCTCAATTTTCACTCTCAGTATCATTATTATGATCCAAGGAAAACGAAGGTTAATTAAAACTCAATTTGTCGCACGTCCATTTTTCTACCTGCAAACAGGGCTCATTAATCCGTTTCTTTATTATTTGGTACTCTTTAAAGCTTATGATCTGCTCCCCGCTCAGCAGGCATTATCACTCAACTATACCTGGGCCATACTTTTGCCGCTCTTATCAGTGCCCATGTTAAGGCAAAAATTACGTAAAAGTGACATGACCGCAGCGATACTTGCCTACTTAGGTGTGTTCATTATTGCTACCAATGGTAACCTGACAGACTTCTCTTTTAATAGTGGAACAGGCGTCATCTTGGCTTTAAGCAGTACCTTACTCTGGTCCCTCTACTGGATAATCAATACTAAGGACAAGGGCGACGCTGTCGTTAGCCTATTATTGAGTTTTCTTGTTGGCTTTCCCTTTATATTGGTCACCCTATTGCTAACCCAAGCATTACCAAGCTGGAATGTAGAAGCTATAGCTGCAGGGGTTTATGTGGGTCTATTTGAAATGGGCATCACCTTCGTACTTTGGTTAGTCGCACTAAAAAAAGCAGATCGTACAGCAAGTATCACCACAATGGTATTTATAACGCCGGTAATGAGCATAGGCTTTATCGCTTGGATCCTACAAGAAAACATCGCCAAAACAACTTATTTAGGGCTAGGTCTCATCTTACTGGCACTAGCACTACAGCAAATTTTACCCTATGTGAATACAGTAAGAATCAAAAATACAAGTGAACGTTCGCTTTAGCGCGTATTCCCCCCACCTAAACACAAAAAAGCCCATTTAAATGCGCTTTTTTGTGTTTAGGAAATTAAAGCACTCACTAAAAATGCTCTACATCTATCTGACCAACACCGACATTAACACTCAGTTGGCCAAAACCCGCTCCTTCTTTATGGTAATAGGCTTGCCTGACAAAATTTTGCTCAACAGTAACTAAACGACCCAAATGTGCCATATTCACCTCACCGACGCCCGACTCAAGCGCAACAGATCCATAGAGGATGCCATAATTCACTTGGGCATGTCCGACACCTAAATCGATATTCACATCACTTTCCATATTATTGACTTCGATTTTCCCCACACCGACATTGAGATCTATCGCAGCCTGACGTGGCAAATAGATTTTCCATTGCTGCCTAACATCATCTTGATCGCTCAACTTTAACTTAATGTAGTTAGATGTCTGCTTTACCTCTAAGTCAATATCATCAAGATCTGCTGTCGTCCAAAGTGAAAACCAACTGCTCTGAGAATGAGAAACTCGTACTTCAATGCGAATATCTTGCTCATCGGTCGCAAATACCTCGGCAGAGCCAACATCCAAATCTAACAACACTTGCTGCCCATGGTAATCATAGGACTGATTCAACATTTTATCTGAATGCGCTTGAACCTGAGTATTCGCCAAGGTCGAGAATGCCGCACAAACAACCATGATACTACTAAGGATTGCTATGCTTATTTTTTTTATTAGCATCTTCATTATAAATAGTGTTCCTGTGATTTGATGTCCTGATATAAATTTAACAAAGCAAAATTCAAGCCAAGTTATATTTTTATTATATTTCAACAAATTAAGAGCACTAATGTATTCAATTAAATGTTTTTACCAAGCATGGTGGTGAATTAGACTAACCTGTAGTCAATTTTATTAAAGTAAGTAAATGGTGGGCTTGCCCGATAGCAAGGTATGTGTCGATACTCCTTTGGCATGGCATAAGTATTTTTGACCTCTAAAGAGTATAAGGAGTCGCCTCTGTAGCTCATTATTATTTATGCTACGCGGGTTAAACTAAGAAGAGACCTTACTGTTTTAAAGTAAGATGCCTTTTATCATTAGCTTAAAAAATTGACTATATCGTTTGCCAACTTTCTACCAAGATTGGTTGTAACTCATCTTTCACAGCTTGAGGAACAATACTTCCTGTATTACTGGGTACATCAAAACTTGCCATAGCCGCTACAAGCTGCTCTACATGGGTATTCAATAATATCGAATCACCCACTTGAATTTGATCAACTTGATAATTATCACCAGAATACCAATTAGAAATATCCACCTGATCATCAGTTCCAACAAGGTTAATTTGAAGATCATTGCCATCACGGCTAAACCAAAGTTCCTCAATTTATAATATTTAATGTGGATTTGTCAGGCTTTGCGCAGCGAGTACAGGGCTGCGATAAAGGGAGGCAGCATTTTGTATGCTACTGCGGGTCATATGTGACAAAGTACTACCAGCCATATTTGAGGCTAAACGCGCCCCGCCTGTTAATGGATGAAATAGGGTATTAATATCCGTTGATGTTGTCAGTGCCCGATGAAAACCTCTAGCAGCATGTACCGTTCTACCAGTTTGATTCGCTAATAGTTGTGCAGTAGATACTCGGCTACCAAAGCCACCAAAACAAATCGTTAGAGTGATATCTTTACTGCCATTTTGAAAAGGTGCAATGATACGCCCCAATTCCAGACCATTAATGGAATGTTTTCCCGAAAATTTACTGATCGCATTAAAAGGAAAACCATGGCCGCTAATTTCGGTCGAGCTAAGTGCCATACCACCAGCAATATTACGACTAGGATATTCTCCTACCGATTTGACCACGATAGATGAATAGCCAGAATAAGCAGCCCTTCCCGCCGCATAACTGCCTAATCCTGTCGCTATACTACCGGCTCCAAATCCTAGAGAAACCCAACCAAGTGTTGCTGAAGTTTGCGGATCACTTTCACTCAATGCAGCAGAAGCTATGCCTGTAGATGCTGATATGACCCCTAAAGTAGAAGAAGTCACACTTAAGGCTGTTGCCGCCACCGCATAACTGGATGCTAGCGATCCTGCTGTAATGAGTGCACTCGCCGCAAATGCTCCCGCCCCCAGAGTAATAATTGACAAGGTTAACCCTAACACGCCTAAACCTATTCCAATCCAGGCCTGAATACTTAAGCATCCAGAAGGATCTTTAAAATTAACGGGATCTCCTAAACAGTAAGCATAAGGATTGATCCCAGCGATAGAAAAAGAACTTAATTTATCTATACTATAAAACCGTCCGATATTCGATTGATAAGTGCGAGCACCATTACCCAGGTGGTAAAATTGCACTGGAGTAGGCAAAGCCAGCTTATCAATGATCTCCCCAGTAAACCCAAGTTGAACCTGAATAGATTGCCACATATTTTTTTCGTTATCTTGCAGTGGATTAATCAATCTACTAACGGACAACGTTGGGAATGCATAAGTCGCAACTGCTGCACTGGTTCCCAAGATCAATTTACGACGTACGAGATTCACTTTACTTACATTGTTTTTTACAATTACGTTATTGCTACTCATCATATCTCTCTAAAATTCATTATTAGTTAGCACTAAAAAGCAGTGATAGGAAAACGTACTCCCGAGGCTGTGTAACCATAAGGTGTACTCGTATGGATCCTAATATTAGCTTGACGCTGATAGCTTCCCCCTTTTGGAAAAATCACCGATGCGATGGGAGTACCATTGGGTAAGTTAAGATAAAATTCCAACCCAAGATGTTGTGAACTTTTTTGGCTAGTAAAGATGAGTTCATCCAAGACTCGATGATACCCAGTCCAATTGACGGGATCGTCAGTGCGATTAAGAGCTACATACTCAAATACTAATTGCTCTTCACCATAAAAACGTTTATTGATGTGCAATAGCTGCCCCTGAGTATCAAACTTTGACAAACACACTAGCCTGTCTTGTGCATCATAATCATAAGCAGCAAGTATTGTTTCATCGGTCCCTTGATAAATTTTTGACAATTGATTGGTATAGTTATACGTATATAGGAGCCCATTTTGATCGCTACTCACATTACCTTGTGCATCATAGTTAATATGGGTCGTCGTTGGATAATCACTATGTGTATTAGTGATTGAACTCAGCTGAAATGGATAGCCTGGGGTGTAATGATAAGATTTTTCATTATAATCATTGTGAAAATACGAAGTTTTACTAAGCAAGTTATTTTTTTCATCGAAGCGTATTTGTTCTTTAACTATTTGCTGTTTGTATTCATTAGTAATTCGAGCACTGGGTTGATATTCAACCATGCGTCCCGCTTTATCATAACGATATACTTCACTGTAATGTGGATTAGGATCTCTCTCTAAGGTCACCTCTAACCTTTCGAGCTTATCGGCGGCATTATAGGCAATGTTAGCTTTCACTATTGGCTTATTATTAAAGGTGGAATATTTCACTGATATTGGGCGACCAAAATCATCATAATCCAACTCTTTAATAAGCAAGACAGGATTGTCATAACAATCTTGCTCTGAAGTTATGATTTTCTTTGGACGACTCAGTTCATCATAAACAATATTGACCCTTATTTTTTTTTCTTGTATGCCAAAATATACAATATTAACTCGCCCTAAATCATCATAAAATACCGTTTCATCGAACCCCTGATAAACATCATGATTTAAATTGACTTGCCTTGAGGTTCGCTTACCCATAAATGTCTGTGAATAATGTAAACTGCAACCTGTTATGGTATCACCTGGGACAGAAGATACATGGTTCAGTTGTGCTGCCGTTAAAAATCCATTATTTGTATAAAAATAAGTATTGTCTGAAATATGGTTTCGTGAACTTGTCATATGATGATGTGTAGCATCATAGCTAAATGATTTTTTTTCCTGTTTGCCATTGTAGATACAGCTTTCATAAATGCGCTCACCATTATGAAGATCATAATTCATCAATATGTCGACCCCATTAGGGATAGTTTTTTTGGTAGGGCGAGTTGTTATCACTGAATCTGAATAATCATAAGCTAGATCAAAACCATCGACACGTTCTTTGATTAATCTACCCAACCCATCATAGTGATTCATCGCAATCAACTCTGAATTAATATATATTTTTATTGGTAAATTGTCAGGAGTAAAACGATTATATTCTGTTCTTTTTATTATTCCCGATGAGCTTATTTCTTGTTCGACACGGTCAAAACAATCATACAAGATCGTGACTTTCTCACCCAGTACTGAGGTGCGAGCAACGATTCGACCAAAGCTGTCATATTCCATACTTTCGATACTTTGAAGCGATTTATTTCTATCAAAAGATTCTATTTTTGTCAGATCTCCAGCATCATTAAAATAGCTAATCACCTGATTGATGAAATTATCTTCCTTATCAAAAAGAGACTTTGTTTTTGTATTTTCTAGATAATCATGACTCATCATTTCATAAGAAGCATCAGGGTTGGTTTTCTTCTTCAAATCACCTTGTACATTATATTCGTAACGAGTTTCTTTACGAATACGTAGATTAGGTTGTACCTCTGATCGATCCTGTCGTATTTCTAATACTGGTCTGTCTTGATTATCATATTCAATGGTTAAATATTCAAAACAGCTACCATCAGCAAGACCCGCTCTTTTTGCTACTGTTCGACCAAAAACATCATATTCAATTTCATCTGTGAGTCCATTTGGATGAGTCACTTGATGAATTCGATTTAGGTTCCGATAACTCAGGATTTCTATGCGCTGAGGGGGTGACTGATTAAATATTTTTTTCACAATGCGATTAAGCTCATCATAAATAAATTCATCTTTTTGCCCATTTTCATGAGTCACAGAGGTAATGAGTCCTCGACCAATATCTTTAGAGATGGATGTATCACGTCTTTGACCATCGTGACTAATACAGGTCTCCATTAATAACCATTGATAATTGATAATTGTAAGCTGAAAGTAATAAATTCGACAAAGCTCGCCTGCCATAAATTCCATCTTAAGCTGGAGCATACCAAATCTTGTCCCCTGTAATTGAGAGATTGTTTGGTCATACGAATATGTCACCATATGGGGGCCATTTGTTTCTTTTGATATTGCAATGAGACGCTGCCCAAGGTATTGATATTCATATATAACTTCGCTTTTTACTTGCCCTTTATCACAAAGCTTTTTTTTACTTTTAATGTGACGTACAAAACCATCAGGGTCTGGTGGGCATAAGCCCTGTTCTCCAGCCACCGGATAATATTCATATTGCATATTGTATTGTGGATGAGTTTCATATAATAAATTACCAAACTCATCATAATTAAAAAATTTTTCCTGCTCGTGCCTTTGGCCATTTTTAAGGTGTGTAGTTAAGATATATCTAGGTAAATGATAGTTAATATTGAGGGTTGAAAAATCTTTTTGTTTCCACGCTGAATAAATATATTCCAATTTTTTAAAACAACGTCCTGTAGCAACAACATCTTCATAATACAATTCAGTTTTCAAAAGGTGAAATTTATTATATTCACGTT
Source organism: Shewanella sp. VB17 (assembly GCF_013248905.1). Classification (NCBI taxonomy): domain Bacteria; kingdom Pseudomonadati; phylum Pseudomonadota; class Gammaproteobacteria; order Alteromonadales; family Shewanellaceae; genus Shewanella; species Shewanella sp. VB17. The sequence goes on along the minus strand of NZ_JABRVS010000001.1, from coordinate 1,334,031 downwards.
GCACATTGATGTTACCTACTCTTTCAGTAACAATATAATTAAAATTAAGCTGACATTGATAAATTGGATCTGAATGAGAACTAAACATAATAGGTAATACTTGGGAGTCAACGCCACCATAACCGATAAAATTATTATCTGAATAAGAAAAATCCCTTACCATAGACTGATTGGAACCGTCATCACCACTACTGATATTTTTTACCGCCAATAATGGTATCTTCAGACCTTCTATCCCTGTTAGCTGCGTATACTTTAATACATGCCGTAGACCATTAGGACTGATACAAGAGGAAATAATATAAAAATCTGAGGCATAATTTTCCATTAAAAACTTATAACTATCGTCATTTTGCAATCTAACTTCTTGCAATATGTACTTATTATTCAATAACATCAGGAACAGCCTGACTGTAGAAGTAGATTTATGCTGTATATTACTAACAACAGAAATACATGACGCCTCATAATTAATACTTAAGCTATTTCCTATCTTATGTAGTCTACATAACGCTTTTTCATGCTCCCAAAAAAATGAAAGCATCCTCCCGTCACTATTCTCAATGCCTACCATTACCCCCTGTGCATTCAAATATTCTATAGTGCCATCTTTATAAATTATCCGAATACCTTTTTTTGAATTAGTTACATTAAATACAGTAATATGTTTCTGTTCGAAGGTGATGACTTCGACTCGCAACTCGTTACTCTTTAATTCAGGAAGTAAAACTGTATTATATTCAAAGTCTACATAAGCATAAAATCGCTTTCCATTACTTAATACTAATGAATTTTCATCGGGGTTGTAACGCGAGATATTAAGTTCCCAGCCCACTCCAAAGCCTTGATCATAACTACTAAGTTGATTAAAGGCTAAATGTAGATCGATATTAGGACCATTCAAATCATGACTAAAAACAGAGCCTATTTTAATTTTTTGAGTATATGTTCCAGTACGTAAGTTAACACCTTGAGAAATATCTTCAGGGAAATTGAAAGCATTTGAAAAAAACTTCATAATTTTATTTTATATAATTATTTTTATTTGTCACCAAGTTAATCGATAGTTTGATACAGATCAATGTTTTTTAATTATCACGGTTTTTATAAAAAAATAGAGAGTAATACTAATAATTCACCTTAACATTATATTACCCATCTTATCACTAGGATAGCAATGAAGATGAACAACCCACTAAATTAAATAATCTAAACAGAAACTTGTCACCATAAAACCACATTAAATGTAGATACGCCTGTGATCCTTGACAGCATAGCCGTTCTATAACATCCCATCCCCATCAATCGAATCCGGGGGTTACTGGATAATGTCCCCCCCTAATCTCACGACTAAGTTTATTTTCTATTGCACATAGTAATTGAAAACTTAATGTACTATCTTTTTAGAAACTAACAAAGGTGATAATTATGTTTCTAGTACGGCTAATCTATACAAGCAAAACAAGTCATAATTTTGGGCCTGAAGATATAGAAAATATTTTAGAAAAAGCAAGAATAAATAACCAAAAAAAAAATGTGACTGGCTTACTTTGCTTTAATAATAAGTTTTTTTTACAATGCCTTGAAGGATCTCGACAAGCTGTTAATGACACATATCATCACATCCTAAATGATGATAGGCATTCCAATATTATCATGCTCAACTACACAGAAATTATAGTAAGAGAATTTGAGCAATGGTCTATGGGCTACATGCCTCAATCAAGCATGACTTCGCCAATTACGCTGAAACATTCAGGTACGCCCAACTTTGCTCCTTATGAAATGTCAGGTGAAAGTGCACATTGCTTAATGCTTGCGCTAAAAGAAAGCATTAGAACATGCTAATCACTTAACGCTTGGAAAAAGCTCATTTAAAACAATGCTGAAGCACACCAAAGATAAGGGCAAAAATAGCCATACTATGCGACTCTGCTTAACCCGAATTTAGGTTACTGGGAACATTAAAAGTTTATTTATCACACTGTACTATGATTAAAGAGTATTAATCACGTTTCAATTATCTCATGAAGACCATATCCAGTCGTTTAGCGTTAATTTTCGCCATGTTTGCCTTAGTCGTGGCCATCGCTCAGTTCACAACAAATGTGCTATCTGACTTTACACGCACCACTTCTGATATAACATCAGCGATTGATCATATCATTGAATCTGCTGTTAGCCCTGCTGGCCAAGCAGTATTTAATGTCGACCGGCTCCACGCACAAAAACTACTAGATGGGTTCTCTGCTTACCCTTATATTATTCAGAGCACGATAACGGATGACTTAGACACTGTTTTTGCTAATGTAAATTTTGAAAGAATTGAATCAGGCAGTACCAATTGGCTAACTGAACTCATCTACCCAAATCATTCACAAGATTATTCTCGAAAACTCACCAACACTCGATATGAAGGTGAAATAGGAATACTTAATTTAAAAGTTGATCACAATATTGCGTTACGTGATTTTTATCATCGTTCTCTCATATTAATGCTGAGTGATTTACTGCATACCATACTCATTTTTATTATTATTTATTTGGTCACTTATCGATTTGTTACCAGCGCACTAGTTCAAGTTGTTGATAGTATAAATAAAAATATAGGTACAACCTCTAAGCCATTACACATTAATTGCCCAAAAAATCATAATAAAACTGAAATAGGCGTACTAGTTTCAGCACTTAATCAAACCATCTCACAGCGTAGTAAGGCGCAATATGAGCTGAGCAAGCTGAACGAAGAATTAGAAGAGAGAGTCATAAAACGCACCGCTGAACTAGAAGAAGCCAACCAGCGCTTACATTTTCTCGCAACAAAAGATCCTCTGACAAATATCAATAATAGGAGAGGATTCTTTCAGATAGGTGGGCAAATGTTCAACTTATTTAAACGTTATGGACGCCCTTTGACCGTGATCATGCTTGATATTGACCATTTCAAATTAATCAATGATAAACATGGCCACAAAGTGGGTGATGAAGCTATCATATGTTGCGCCAAAACATGTGGAATGATACTACGTGATACCGATGTTTTTGGCAGAATAGGTGGAGAAGAATTTGCCATTATATTGTCAGAAACCAATCGTGATGCAGCATGTGAACTCGCTGAACGTATCAGGCTTAACGTCCCTAAAAGTGAAGTGCTACTGGCTCATAAAATCAATATGACCGTCAGTATTGGCATACATGAATTACAGCAAGTCGATCAAGATTTTTCAGCCGCATTAGAAATCGCGGATAAGGCTTTATATGAAGCAAAAAACAACGGTAGAAATCAAGTAAAAATAATCGATTAGCATAACAGATCACTTATTCATTTCTGCGTATCGCGCCAATTTATATTTTTCTATAATGTCATAATACAACTCTGACTTCAGGAGCCTATAAATGGCATTATCCATTTTTCTTCTAAAATCATCACCAAATGGGTATTTATTCAATTCAATTGCTTTAGCTGAATAGCCAATATAGGCATTATCGACCCCTGTCAACACGGTCTTCACAAAATGATTGGGCTTAAATAACAAACGCAGTTCAGTATTTTCCGATGCTTCGTGTATCAACATATCGAATAATTCACTTTCCATTAAAATACAATCTAATCGTTTACGTATCAGCATTTCCAGTAACTCACTAGAACCTTTAGCCTCAACATAATCGATTTTCTTTAAATTAACGAGCCGATGAAATTCAAACCCTCCATATCCGTCATATCCAGATGCGTTACCAATCGACAATTTTTGAAAATCATTTGGCCATTTTTCTCTATTACTATAACTAGGTTTATCTGGACAAATGAGCATCACTTTTTCTTGAAAGATTGCAATTGAATAAGGGTATAAGTAAGGCCAATCATGACCATGGTAAAAAGGCGGAAACATGGCAAACGCTTCACCTTTTTGCATGTAGCGCTTAATTCTCTGCCACGGTAAAGGCTTTAAGATCACACGGTAATCAGGTAGTTCTTTAAATGCTTCTCTTAATATATCTATGTATAACCCTCGTGCTTCTTCATTGACTGCATATGAATAAGGAGGATAATTTTCATCAATTAAAATGGTAACTTCGGTTACATCTGACATCGCAGCTGGAAAATAAATGACAAAAAATAAGCTGATAAATAGTCTTTTCACACTACGACTAATTGTTGACGGGGAGTTTTTTAAGCTTAGTTAACCACAGAGCATTTCTCTAGTTTAATTTAATAGACTTAGGCCCTAACACCATTTCGCGTAAGGTATTTGCTTCAGCTGATTGATGAAATAAGTACAGAATAAAATCAGCATAACACAGATGTTGAACACTAATCGAAAACCGTCATAACATTTCCACATCACAACTACATACTAAAAAATATGCTTCTTAATCAATACCAAGCTGTATAATTGCTTCGCGTGCCCCCAAGGGCAATATACATTGCTTTATTATTACCATGGTTATGGTAACCCACAATTAAATGGTGTCGGGTGACCTGTCGATCAATGAAGTCACAATGACTTAAAAAATCGGATTTATGCCAAATGTCGTACAGCTCTACTGACACTCTCACCTCATGTGCTGAATGTTAATTTTTTTATCGAGAAAGTAACTGTTCACTAAACATATCCTGATGCAATGCACCGTTAAGTGACCATGCCTAATGAGCTAACACATTAAGGTTTAAACACACCAATTACGGCACCACTAGCCTTCTTTTCAACTTGCTCATCAGCTTGCTGCTCACTGTAATCACACTCGATACACTCAACGGTTTCAACCCCATTAAGCTTATAAAGTACAATGCTGTCCATGGCTTTGCATTTAGGGCATTTAGCCCCCGCAACAAAACGTTTTTTTACTTTAATTTCAGCCACTTTTTAACAACCTCATGTTCCAATGCTACAACCTTAGGCGTCTATTTTGCCATAAACAAGACAGGATAACCTCACTCTTACTTATTTTTCCCTAATTTGGACCACCTAGTAGTACTCCTAGCCACTTGTGATATATCATCGGTATCAATTGTATTCAAAATATTATCAAGTCTTATTCCATGATATCCATCACTCAAGCACAACTGAACCGTGGTACCAAAACACTTTTAGACGAGACCTCATTAACCATTTACCCAGGCCATAAGGTTGGGTTAGTCGGTGCCAACGGGACTGGTAAGTCATCGCTACTTGCCTTAATTATGGGCCATATTAGCCTAGATAAAGGCGACCTCAGCCTACCAAGCGGTTGGCAGATTGCCACTGTCGCTCAAGAAACTCCCGCTCTTGAGGTATCAGCGCTTGAATACGTGATTGATGGTGATGTTGAATATCGCCAACTTGAGGCTTTACTTGCTACAGCGCAAAACAATGATGACGGTAATGCAATTGCACTATTACACGGAAAAATAGATGCTATTGGTGGTTACGCTATCCACTCCCGCGCAGCGAGTTTACTGGCAGGTCTTGGCTTTAGCGAAATGGAACAGAGTAACTCGGTAAAGAGCTTTTCTGGTGGCTGGCGTATGCGCCTGAACCTTGCACAAGCGCTGCTATGTCGATCAGATCTGCTGCTTCTCGATGAACCCACCAACCATTTAGACTTAGACACCATGTATTGGTTAGAAGGGTGGATTAAAGCATACCAAGGGACCCTTATTCTTATTAGCCATGACAGAGATTTTATCGATGCTATCGTTTCTGAAATCGTTCATGTTGAAAACCAAAAGCTTAACGACTATAAGGGCAATTACACCGCCTTTGAACGGATCCGAGCGGAGCGTATGGCTCAACAACAGGTCGCCTTTGAGCGCCAACAAAAAGAACGTGCACATATGCAGTCTTTCGTCGACCGGTTTCGCTACAAAGCCAGTAAAGCCAAGCAAGCTCAAAGTCGACTGAAAGCTTTAGAACGTATGGCTGAATTACTTCCTTCTCAAGTCGACAGCCCGTTTCATATGGCTTTTAAAGAGCCAGAGGCTCTGCCAAACCCCTTGGTGAGCATGGAGCACGTTTCTGTGGGTTACGGGGACGTTGAAATCCTTAAGAGTGTCCACTTAAACCTAGTTCCTGGCGCACGGATTGGCTTATTAGGCAGAAACGGTGCAGGTAAGTCGACCTTGATTAAATTGCTCTCAGAAGAGCTCTCACCCATGAAAGGTAAATATGAGACACATCCAGGCTTAAATATCGGCTATTTTGCTCAACACCAATTAGAAAGCCTACATTTAGATGAGTCTCCTTTGCAGCACCTATCGAGACTTGCACCAAATCATCGCGAACAAGAATTGCGTAATTTCCTTGGATGCTATGGTTTCAACGGTGACATGGTACTCTCTGCAGTTCGACCATTTTCTGGTGGTGAGAAAGCTCGCTTAGTGCTGGCACTCTTGGTATGGCAACGTCCTAATCTATTGTTACTCGATGAGCCAACTAACCATTTGGATCTCGAGATGCGTCACGCACTAACCATGGCGCTGCAATCTTTTGAAGGTGCTATGATTATCGTCTCTCATGACAGGCACTTATTACGACTCAGTTGTAGCGATTATTACCTAGTGGACAACGGACAAGTGTGTAGCTTTGATGGTGATCTTGACGACTATCACCAATGGCTTCTCGACGCAACTAAAGCCAATAACAAGTTAGAAACAACTGAAGAGGCTACCCCCTCACAAGACAAAAAACAGCAAAAGCGTCTTGAGGCTGAGCTTAGGCAGAAATTATCGCCAATGCGTAAAATCCAACTCAAACTTGAAAAAGAACAAGAGAAAGCCAGTACAGGTTTAGCAGAAATAGAAGAAATGCTCGCTGATATAAGCTTGTATGACGCTGAAAATAAAGTTAAATTAACTCAAGTGTTAAATAAAAGAACTTTGCTCACCAAAGAAATGGAGGAAAGCGAAATGCAATGGTTAACGCTCCAAGAATCCATTGAAGAAATTGAACTAGAAGTCAGAAGCTAATACAGATCAACTGTAGTCGACCATGATTCAGTTTGCTCAAAAATGTATTTTGAACTAATTTTAATATGATGGGAAAGAGCAAGGAAATGCTAAATGACGTACTTAAATCAGTTTGATCTTTCGCTATGGCAAGCTTGTGATACCTACTATGAAGAGCATCAAACACTCTGTTTACAGCTTCAAGATGAACATGAAGTCAATATCAATTTACTGCTACTCTCTACTTGGTTAGACAAACAAGCTTACCGACTTTTACCTCAGGCTTGGTTGCAGCTTACACAAGAAATGCTCCACTGGGAGCAGCGTGTTTTACTGCCATTTAGAAAGTTGCGAAAATTAAGTAAGAATCACCTCGCTAGTACCGAATATCAACAAATGTTAGAAGTTGAGCTGATGTTAGAGCGAAAGTCTCAGGCACTTATCCTACATAAACTGAAACAGCTTCCCCATGAGGGAACTCGGTCAAACTTTGAGGTTTTATTTGAACTCTATCAACTGAAATCATCAGATTATGACGTATTATCAGCTTAACACCAGTGACATTATCGAGTAGGGTGAGGCGTTACCGCCTCATCCCTCTCACAGAACCGTACGTACGGACCTCGTATACGGCTCCTGCATACTTAACTCAGCTTTGCGCTGAACACATATCCCGTTTTTACATGTCCAAGATTCACTAACCCTGAGCTATCAAACCATTTATTGGGCAGCGCATAGTTTGCTAACGGAATCAGTGAGTTACGCCAACTGTTCATCTTGATTGATTTAAACGGGGGCTTATACCCCATCTGCTTCAACCGTCTGTGAAGTCGCTGTGGCGTTTTCCACAGCTTCAGTTGGACGCTCCTCAACCTACGCCTTAGCCAGCTTGCTATTTTCTCGAACTCCCTATTCGCATTCGCTATCCGAAAATACTGACTGAACCCTCTTAAAATAGGATTCACCGCTTTGATCACTTCGCTTAATGGCTTACCACCATTGCGCTTTGTCATCTGTTTTAGCTTCGATTTAAACCCTGCTAGTTTCTTCGGCTCGATACGTGTGTATCGACTACCTATCTCCACTCCTAAAAACTTCACACCTTCATTGCTGTCTGCTATGTGGGTTTTACGCGAGTTTACCTCAAGCTTTAACTCGACTTCCAGTATCTTCTTCGCCTGCTTGAGTGCATTTTCTGCCCCTGCTCGGCTGCGACATAAAATCAAGATATCGTCTGCGTAGCGCACTATTCTGTGACCCCGTTTTTTCATCTCTTGATCAAACGCATCCAGATAGATATTCGCTATCAGTGGGCTTATTACACCACCTTGCGGACTCCCTACTTCTGTCGCTTGCTTGTGCCCATCTACCATCACACCACTTTTCAAAAAACTGAACGAGCAGCTTTAGCACGCTACCATCACTAACTCGCTTTTCGATGCTTGATAAGATTAGCCCGTGGTCTAATTTATCGAAACACTTTGACAAGTCCATATCCACTACATGTTTAAGCTCGTACCGACGCATAAACAATGTCGCTTTGTTGATCGCATCGTGACAACTTCGCCTTGGCCTATAGCCGTAGCTTGACGGGTGAAATTGCTCTTCAAAGATGGGGGCTAAGTAGATCGTTTAGGGGTTGTTGAACGACTCTATCCCTAATAGTTGGAATACCAAGCAATCTCACGCCGCCATCCTCTTTGGGGATCTCAACCCGCCTGACTGGCTGAGCTTGATATTGCTTAGTGCTGAGTTCATGAAGAAGTTGATCGAGGTTATCACTCAGATTTGAGGCGAAGTCGCTTAGGCTCTGCCTGTCTATGCCGGCCGCGCCTTTGGCTTTCCACACTCTTCTAAATCCTTTATACAGCTTCTCTTTACTCAGAAGTTGCCCGTATAAACTGTGATAAACTCGCATATTCCTCACATGTGTGCTGTATGGGGACGGATATGACTTCCTCAAAGTCGGTCTATTTCACTTTGTTGCTTAGCGTTCTAGCGCAATGGCAATCTACTAAACAGTGACAAAACTACTCCCTTGTACAGTTTCTTAAGCCAGAGCCTTACTCCTAAGGTGACCAGTTCAAAAAAGACTTCGATAGCGAATCGACTTGTGTACCTCTGAAAAAAAACATCTGCTCATTACAGACTTAAAGCACGCTTCCTCCCTTCGCAATATTAAGCGCTTTTGGCAACTTAATACTCCACCAGACTTGATGCTGATGGTCAGCTTGGTTTTATCCTCCACACCATTACTGGGCTTCACAGGCCGAGCCTTACTCACTACTACGGATTCATCTGCCACCTCACACCAACATTTCCCTTGAGTCACCTCTTGGGATAATGCCTCCAGCCCTTATCACTGGAACTGATGCCAGGCTTCCCCAGTTACTGCACTGGCTCCCTATAAGGTATTCCACCCTCAAACACACTATTAGTCTGACTAAGTATTGGGCTTCGCGCTATTTTGCACGCTCACCCACCAATAGTGCCGAAACAGGTTACGGTTAGTTGTGTACACCTCACTTCCTATGGCTTCCTTCAGACCCTGCCGTTAGCCAGCAACGCCCTTGCCATTCGGATTATCTTCCCCTTAGTCAGGGTGATACAGGTTTCTTTCAACCTGCTGGGTTTGCCAGCTTCGCTGGGCAAACAAAAAACCGCCGACTAAAAAATTAGAGGCGGTTTTTTTATACGTTTAGTAAATCTTAGAAAACTAATTCAACACCAGCAAAGAAACCTTTAAATTGTGAGTTAGTGCTCACTCCGTCAAAGTCATTCACATCAAAATTAAACTCACGGTAACCCACCCGCACCTTAGTATCCAATGCATCACCATCAAACTGCCAACCCAGACCCACTGTGTAATCATATACACTAGACTCATCAATACCTAGCATGACCTCAGCAAAACCATAAAGGCCTAAACCGGGTACACCCACCTGAGCGTCGGCGTAAGCCATAGTAATACCGCTATCAAGATCTTTCTGCTCAGGATGTCCCGCATCAGCAACCCTAAATGAGCCACTCATTCTTTTGTAAGCTGCACCGAGATCAAGTTCAACCAAATCATTATTGAGCAATTCATAATAAAGAACAAAGTCAGTATTACTTAAATCAGTGTTCACATTGACGTCACCAGAAAATGCATGACCGTTAAAGTCACCATTAAAAGACCCGCTGCCATCACTATCTAAACGGTTCTCTCTGATTTTTACATTCGGCACAAGTGGGATCGGATGCTCGAAGCTCACCCAGATGCTGCCTTGAGATGAAGAGCTATAATTGACATCTTGTTGTGCTTGGCCATTCTCTGCAAATGTGCCACTGGTATCGGCTTTCCAGTAATCTCCACCGACTTTAAACACCATCAGTGATTCAGCATGAGCTGAGCTGAAAGCTAATGAACCTAATAGCGCACATGCCAATATTGTTTTTTTCATGTTGTAAATTAACCTTTAGTCAATAAGTTAGTTAGATCAATAACCGCTGCGTTAGCGCGGGAAACATAGTTTGCCATCACTAGAGAGTGATTAGCCACAACACCAAATCCAGAGCCATTTAAGATTATGGGGCTCCAAACAGCCTGTTGTGTTTCTTCCAATTCACGAATGATTTGCTGCACACTGACTGTTGCATTCTTCTTTTTCAATACATCGGCAAAATCGACTTCAATCGCTCTCATAAAATTCAACAATGCCCAAGTAGCACCACGAGTTTCATAAAAAACATCATCAATTTTCCACCAGCTCGTTTTAATCTGTTTACTCGCAAGACTCGGTGTAGATTGACTCGCCTCGCTATCACCGGCCAAATCGGTATTTAAACGATCTTGCCCTACGCTAGCAGATAAATGCTGAGACATACTGCCAAGCCGCTTCTGCACTTCTTTTAACCACTCATTGAGGTTATCTGCACGCGCATAAAACTGAGCATCTTGATTATTAACGTCGGCTATTTTAGCACGATAAACTTTCAGTAATTTCACCGCATCTTTATATTCACCTTCAGCACTAGGCACTAACCAACTCGTATGCTGGATATTAAGTTTAGAGTGAGCGGCAAGTAAATCTTTATCAGCCGCAGATTGGGATTGAGAACGACTAAATTCTTTACGCATGACTAATGCTAGATCTCTGGCTTGCTCTAAAGCACCAAACTCAAATGCTGGCATATTATCCATAAAGACCGAAGGCGGTAAAATATCATTAGATAACCAACCACCTGGCTTATCTAGCAACGTCTCCATCGTAAATATTAACGACGTTGTTGTGGCATAACCAGCAACATGACTACTATTATTGGCGGATAAGGCTTGAGGTTCGATAACATCAGGCTCAATACTCCACCAAATACCGATAAAATAGCCGATTAATGATACAAGTACGCCAATTCCAGCACCTTTTTTCCATGTCATTTTCATTGTCGTACTCCATTGATATAGTTGAATTCAATTATGGCTAATGTTGATGATGGTGAGTTTTAGCCATCTCTTGCTTGCTCACCATTAAGCTAACGGGTAATTGGCTACCATCATCAAACCTTAACATTAACTCTACACTGTCACCTGCGACTAACGGCTTTTTTAATCCTAACAACATCACATGTTGACCTGAATCACTCAAGGTTAACGTCGTATCTTTAGCTATCTCAAAGCTTGATGTCTGTCGCATCTTAACCATACCGTCTTCTTCCAAAACAGTATGCAACTGGGCTTCATTAGCAAAGGCGACATCCACGCCAATCAACTTAATACTTGGACCATGATTCATCAAGCTAAAATAAGCAGCACTATTGGGGACGCTCGGTGGCATCGCTCTAACATACCCATCCACTAACATCACATTCGCCAAAGAAGAAGCAGATATCGTCATTAATATGACTGAATTAACTACTTTCTTTAATATGTTTTTCAATGCATAAACTCCATTTAACCTCATTGCGCTTTTGAGGGAACAACGAAATGAGGTTAGTTCAGATTTAAGATCAACAAGGCGTTAGAATAATAACCATTAACCGTCAAGAAAGCATAACGTACTCAACCTTGATATTAGTCTTACACAATACCTTATCCAAGGTCGCTCAGACAACGCAATTCATGACTTTTTAATGAAAGTAATGTTGAATGTGTTAGCTTAGGCAATAGTGTTACTTATTCTTTAACAAATAGTAGCTTAGATAAAGGGTATGCCGTATCTGATTGCAATTTACCCTATCGGATGTCAGTGAGTCTATTGATAACAAAAAATGACCAGTCTGAGGTGGGTTATCGCTTAGGTAAAGCTAAGGCCAATACAAAGTACAACAGTAGTCCTATAGCTGGGTTCATGAGTACAATCAAAACCCATGTCGAGCGAGTCCATAAACATGACCAATTAAACTTATCAGCCATTATGGCAGCAACCCCACACACGACACGCTCAGGCCGCTTCATTCGGGATAAATATCCATGTAAAGAATCTAAACTACTCATAAATATCTCCATTCATTATTAACTAGCCATGGCTATTTTCTTGCCTATGGGTCTAAGCGTTGTGCCAATTAAACTGACAGCCAACTAAGGCGCACAACACTCACAACAGGGACCAATAACAACACCCCGATGTCGAATGCAAATGGCACCTTTATTCCTTAACGCTGACATTAGCAAGGCCATCTTTTTCTGCTGTTTGAACAACCTCATCTGCTTCATCGACATCAAACATGCTAGAAGAAATTTGTGCCTGTATCGACATGCTTAATTCTCTTTGGGCCGTCAACAGCATATCTTGCAATTGAGCAGTAATATTCTGCTCAATATTACGGGTTAAATCAGTCGGGATAAGCGTATCAGCATTGGCAGTAACACTTGCTCCCATCAATACCGCCGCCATTAGTGATGATTTTGCCATTTTACCAATAATTGAATTAAACATGATGACTACCTTTTATATCGTTTACATCATTTGTAGAGTGACTCACTCTTTGATATAGAAGGTATTGCGAGTAACGTGCCAACTTTAACGAAAAACAATAAGACACTGTATTAAAAGGATAAAATAAAATTAGCAGATTTAGTATAACAGACATTAAATGAAGCTTATTTATCTTTTGGTTAATTTCACCATGTGCTGGTTAAATTAACCAATATTATCCATTCCACAAATAATCTCAAAAAAATGACATAAAAAAACCGCCATAAACGACGGATTTATCCCAATAACATGACTTTCTGACATTAAAGGAGCATATTTTTTCTAGCTTGTTCGATGACTTCTATCCCAGAACCTGGTTTATGAGCGTTCTCACTAATGTAACGCTTCCAGATCCGCGATCCGACCTCTCCCTGAAACAATCCCGTCATATGACGAGTAATATGATTTAAGCGGCCACCCGCTTGCAGGTGTTTCTCTATATAAGGAAGAAATTGCGCCAACACATCATCTCGCGTTAACACCGGCTTAGCAATACCACAGAGCTGTTGATCAATTTCAGCCAACATATAAGGATTTTGATACGCTTCACGGCCCACCATCACCCCATCGAGCTTAGTTAAATGGGTTTTACACTCATCAAGCGACTTAATCCCCCCATTGATTGAAATACTCAACTCAGAATAATCTGTCTTCAAACGATACACTCTATCGTAATCGAGCAATGGGATCTCACGATTCTGTTTTGGACTCAAACCTTGCAGCCAAGCCTTTCGTGCATGGACAATAAAAGTATCACAGCCAGCATCACGCACAGTTTCAACAAATTCAGTTAAAAACTCATAGCTATCTTGATCATCAATGCCAATACGGGTCTTAACCGTGACCGGAATGTCCACCACAGCACGCATCGCAGTCACACATTCAGCAACCAGCGCAGGATCGGCCATCAAACAAGCGCCAAAACGTCCACTTTGCACCCGATCTGAAGGGCAGCCGACATTCAAGTTAATCTCATCATAACCACGCTCACTTGCGAGCTTGGCACAAACAGCCAAATCATGGGGGTTCGACCCGCCGAGCTGCAAGGCCAATGGATGCTCTTCCTCGTTATAAGCCAGATAATCACCCTTCCCATGTATAATGGCCCCGGTGGTCACCATCTCGGTATATAAAAGTAACTCAGCAGACATTAAGCGCGCCAAATAGCGATAATGTTTATCTGTTGCATCCAACATGGGTGCCACGCTGAAGGTTCGATTTAGCGGTTTTCTAGCTGCGGCTGGGGTTAAGCCTGATTTAATCGTTACTATCATTTGTTTCTAATTGCTCTCAACTGCTTGTATTTTCGTTGTACGGTGCCCATTATCAGGGTATACACATTAACGAAAATTACTGATTATGCCATTTGTTTCAATAATAGAGCGCATAAATGAACAATGTATTCCATTACCACGTGTTGTTAACGCTCAAAAAACAGGCGGCATTATACAGTGAATCCTTAAAGAATTCAGTAAAAAAGAAAGCCATAAAAACCTAAATATACTCTGGTAAGTTTATATTCAACTCTTCCCGCATAAGCTACATAAAAGCTTTGCTGATAGTGAATAAAAGTAAGAGTAAGGCTAACCCTTTGCCACACCTAAAGGGCGACAAAGTGGCGGTGAGCGCAACCTCATTAGTATTTATTTATTGCTTGCAGCAGGTGCCGTGCAGGGATGCACCAATGTCGTGTAGGCAAGATGCCTAAGAACGACCTGATGTGTAAATACTCCTTTGGGAAGGCGCAAGTATATCTGACCTCTAGGGATAGAGGAAATGCCGAGAAATGTATGGAACATTGACGGCCCTATAGCCTCTACGGCAGCATCTGATGTGAATGGATTCACAAATGCCGTGATAACAGGGATGTTATAGAACGGCCTTGCTGCCGAAGCCCACAGTTATATCTACACCTTGCTCTTATCAACAACAGTAAAGCAAAGCATGGTTTCTTCGATTTTATATTTTTGGTGACTGACTCGATTATGGACAAAAATGAGTTAATTTGTCGGATAACAAGTTTTAAATATCTTTTGGTTGGGTTCATTGGGCAGGTTGGGTGTTTGATTGGCTTATTGATGGCCAAAGTTTCAAATTTTATTAATCACCTGCCGTGGGCCTATGTGTAGACACTTCTGCGAGACGCTGTGAAGCCATCCATGGCCGCTTTACGGTTTCATCCTTGAAACCGAAACTCACAGCCGTATCTACACCTTTGTTAAAAGCAAAGCCTTGTTTCTTCGATTGAGATTTTATGATTGCTAACGCGGTTTTGGACAAAAATCAGTTAGTGTTTACTCTAAAAAATGACTTTTGGTATTAGAAAAAGTATCTTCGTTTATCCAAAAACGTTAATTCGCTCCGCTCCCTTTATCCTGGCATCCGTCCTTCTGTCAACCAATAGATATTCCTCGTGACATAAGTCAAAATGAACTAAGTGGGCCAGGAATCATCTAGATACAGCATCGCTTGAACTTTTTACCGCTACCACAGGAGCAGGGCGAATTACGTCCTATTTTATTGCTTACGGCTTGTTTTATTTGAAAATCGACTTTGCCATTTTTTACCCGATGCGCATCACTTATCTTAGGCAAGTTCATTACCATTTTTTCCATCTCGTCCGATCGTTCCCACTCTGAGCTGTGAAAAGTAGCGAATCTAAAGCGTGAAGATATTGGGCTAAAGCAAAGCCCCACCCACTCATCCGCTTTGCATGTGTATTTCCTTTTTTCACAGTGTACCACTAGGCGTTTGACTGACGACTTGTTGTCATCATTGTTAACATGGATTGTTAACCCTTTCTTAGCCTCCATGATTGGCAGGGTGACATCATGATGTTTATGGTCCTTTCTGTGTAGCTCCACCATCTGTGAGATTGCATCATTGATTACTTTGCCAGAATCTCCATTTTAGTGATAGTAAATGGAAACCTACTTTAATCAGGTCAAGGTTAGTTGAGCTTTTGATATCATCAAGAATTCCTCCGACATGAGTTCCACAGTAATTTGTAAGAATTCCACTTGGGGTTTTTTGGGCATCTAAACCGTCACGCCTTGCTAACATCGCTAACTCTAATGATGCAGAGATGTCATCATCAAGCATTACCATGTCAGGATTCTCTTCAAAGTACAGGTTCTGCTTTATGTAGAGGGAAAGGATTGTCAATTCATGATTTGAAAGGATCGAGTCACCATAGTGACTTCTCTTTATAAAGAAGTCTAAAAAGTACAAAGGTGAACTTAGCATTTCTGCAATCATGTCCATCAAGAATACATCCATTACGTATGGATACTTGACAGTTTCAGTTACTGTGTAATTTAAGAAATGCCGAGCTTGGGATGCTAGTGCAGGATAATGATCAGAGACAATACATACAGGGAAGATTGACTCATAATCAGATCCAAAACATATTACTTTTCCATGCTCGTCCCTAAACTCAACATCATCTCTTTGAAGTAATTCTGCGCACAGGAAGCTTTGATTATAAGCGTCCTGAACAGCTCCCTTGAAATCAGACTTAAGTTGTTTAGATCTCCCCTTTCGCGCCTCGATGGTTAGCTTTTTGGATTTCGCTTGTACCACGATGGCATACTTGCCATGCACTACCAGCACATCTGCTTCACTTGCCTTCTTTTTCCCGTCATAAATATCAATGTTCGTATAAACATTGTCTTCATGGAAAACTTTCTTCAGGCACTCAGCAGTGAAATCTTCAGTGAACTCACCTCTATGATCGCTCGCAGTTCCTTTGTAGCTACTATCGTCATTGAACCAAAATAAGGGGCTTTCATAAAGAGCCTCCCAATTGGAATAGGACAAAAAGGAAGCATATAAACCATCATCTAACATAATAATTGGACAAGCATTTCTGTGATTGAAGTCACTGACACTAGAAAAAGCGTCCATCTCTCTAGTTGGCGAGGCAGACAGTATAGAAAGGACGTTATGTATAATATCTTTGCTTAAATCAGAACTCTCATAGAGTTCATCGACGTTAAAGCAAAATGCCGATGAGAACGAATCTTCACAGTCATCATTAAACACATCAGGTATTAACCTGTTTAATTTTTCCAGTTGAAGCTTATCTATTACTTCTAAGACTGATGCAGCTTCTTCAATAGTGAAACCTTTATTCTCCTTAAGCCACGGGTTGTCTTTCTGATATCTAACTTTTACCAAGTCACGATACTGATGTTTTAACACACTCTCTCCGCTGTAGAAGATCGCCTCCCTCATAAATCTAGGGCTACTCAAAAGATCTTTGAATGACTCTGTATTTTCAATAGCTGCACCTATGTTTACCGAGTTGTAGAATGAGTTATGCAACTCTTCGAACAACTCATAAACACGTTGAATAGTAACTGTTATTTCATTTACTTTGAGCTCACGACCATTTACTCCACTTTTACACATCAACCCATATAACGTGACCAGTTCAGTGCGACATAACTTGGAGCGATCGAAGTTCCTTGCAAAGGCTTCTTCATCTATGACCCCATTTCCCCTATGAATAAATGTATCTTTCCAACACAAAAATGATAATACATCGATGAACCCAAACATTGAGGATAGCTCAGCCAGTTCATCGAAAATTTCTTGTTCAGTTCTTTTCTTCATTGTTTTATTACCATCGAGGTTTTCTGTATTCAAAAAAGAGATGGGGCAGGCATAACTTATAGACTAGATTACACAATAGATTACACAAAAGCCTTTCACATTAGCTTTTTTATAGCAAAAGCTATATTCGGACAAGTTGTTTCTTGAGCTGCGAAACACATAAAGGGGGCATAAATAAGTCAGAAAACTAACGAAAAAAGCCAAATCGAAGAAACACGTTTGCTTGAAATAACAGGTGCAGATCTGACTGTGGCGGTTGACAGCATGGCCGTTCTATAACATCCCGGTTATCACGGCATTTGTGAATCCATTCACATCAGATGCTGTCGTCGAGCTTACTGGACTATTCAGTTCCATACTGAATTAGGCATTTCCACCGTCCGTGGCGGTCAGATGTACTTGCAGCGAGCCACAGAAGTAGCTACACATAAGGTCGTTCTTAGGCATCTGACCTTCATGAATGAAGGAGAATGTCTAATGTATGTCTGGAACATACAAGACCTTGCACGGCAACCACGGCAGGTGATAAGTTAAATTTACTCTATGGTTATTAGTAAGCTAATCCAATACCAAGTCAATAAAATAAACCCCATCAAAAAGAGACTTGAAACTTGTTATCTGACAAGTCATCACATTACTGGTTTCGCCATTCACGCCCCTAATGTTCTTTACAGATAACACATTTATTCTACTGAGGCTTGCTTACGTAACTCTGTTACCTGATCAAAACCTATGCCCCAATTGTCGGTATTGACTTCATCAATAAGCACAAATGTGCTCTCCGGACTTTTGTTAAGTACATCCACTAACAATTGCGTTACCCCTTTTATAAGTGCTTTTTTTTGTTCGTTGGTCACTGCTTCGTCGGTTATTTTAATATTGACGTATGGCATGGTTTTTCTTCTATTCGAGGTTAAAGGTATAGACTAATTGGCGATATTAAGTGCTTAGGTAAAAGTTTCCAGAGACAGAATTTAGCTTTTGGGCTGCGCTAAGCCATACAGTATCTGATAATTTGCATATTGATGCAGCTCAAAAATAGAACCAAATGCCGGATAACTTCAGCTCAGGTACTTACTTATTTTTAACTATGCCACTTCAGTCTGTCCATATTAATTGGTTTCTATCTTCAGTGTTTTCATATAATTTTTCCCGGTAAATCGGTATACATTTTGTTGACGATTAACCAATGCCCGTCTTCTTTTAGCAGGCTGAGGAAGTCAATATAAAAATGTTCAAATAAAGGGCATTCCAGTTTGACCATGGCCTGATCTTTAATGACCTCAATCGACAATAGTTTGAAATCATAAGCTCTTCCCTGCTGCGTTGGAACAGGGCGACTGGCCACCGCTACCAGCCATTGCTCAAGACTACGGCGTTTGCCTGGGGCTTTCAAAAATGCATCGCAGTGAAAAATAGCACGCAGTTTTTTCACATCGCCGTTGTGCAGGCCATCAAAATATTGCCCTACTAGGCGGATCACTGAGTCAAAATCATGAGCCTCAAATTCGCGGGTATTGACCATGTGTACACTCCTCTTTAGTGGATAGTTATAACGGCTGATTTTCCTCAGCCTTAGTTTTTTATACTGCCGACTGAGCCTCTTCGGCAGCAAGGGCATCTTGGAAATTAGTCATCTCCAACACCCCCTCAAGCATTTTACGGGTATTAGGTCCGATCTGAATCTCTACCGGGAAGTTTGCACCCCAACGCGAATATACTGCAAGCATAATGTCAGCGGCAGAAGGCTTATCCCCACCCAAAAAATCCTGTTCTGTTAATTGTTGTTCAACCACTTGCCACAGCGTGGTGGTAGCTTCGGCAGCCACTTTAAAAGCCGCTTGTTTGGTTTTCTCATCGTCAATGTTCTGAGCGATAAAAAACAGGCGCCCATAAGCAGGATGCATGCTTGCATTGGCAAACATGATGTCGCGAATAGCGCGTTTACGGCCGCAGCTACTTTTAGGCATCATATGGCTCTGATGTTTATCTAACAGGTGTAACATAATCGCAGCACCTTCACGCAAGGTGTTATCACCCTCGATAAGTACGGGCACTGTCGCTGCGGGATTGATAGCGCTGAAATTCTCAACCTGCTGTTTATCGATAAGCTCAACAGCTTGTTCCAGCACATGTAAAACCACATTTATTGCTAATGAACAGGCGCCGGGAAGGAAATAAAGCGTGTACATAGTATTCTCCAAAGTGTTTAAAGCGGCTATATCAGTACTCACTATTAGCAGTGATTAAAAGCAGTTTAGGGCTTCTTTAATTGCAGATATATATCTACAATGCAAACCTACTGTTTTCAAAATGGAAACAATTAAGTCTGATTAACCAGTCTTTTACTGCTACTAAGGATCACCATGGATAAATTACGAGCGATAGGCTTGTTTGTACGCTTGGCAGATTTGGGAAGTTTTACCCGAGTAGCTGAACAAACCAATACCTCAAAATCCATGATCAGCAAAGAAATCAGTCGCCTCGAAGCTGAGCTAGGTGCGCGCTTGCTGCATCGCTCTACACGCAATGTACGGCTGACCCATGTAGGAGAAGGCTATTTACAGCGGGCTAGAGAGATATTAAGCAGCGTTGATGATGCCGATAATTTTGTGCAGAACCTTCAAGAACAGCCCCGCGGTAAGCTGAAAATTAATGCACCTATGGCATTGGGCATCACCGATTTGTCGTGCTTGTTTGCAGATTTTATGCAGGTTTATCCTGAAATAGAGCTAGATATCCACCTAGGTGATGAAAGTGTTGATCTCGTAGAGCAGGGGTTTGATTTAGGCTTTAGAGCATCGAGTCTACCCATCGACTCGAACTATGTAGGCAGGCCGCTGATTCGTTTCAACTACAGGGTCTGTGTCTCACCGCAGTATTTGGATAGCCATCCCGCCATTGTTCTGCCGCGAGATTTGCAGCAACATAATTGTTTTATCTACAGTTACTTCCAAGGCAAGAATATTTGGCCCATAGAAGACGGCGTCGCTGTTTCCGGCACATTACGGGTTAATAGTACGATATTCATGATGGCTGCAATTAAAAGTGGCCAGGGAGTGGGGTTTATCCCGGACTTTGTTTGTCAGGAAGCACTGGATAAAGGCGAGGTGAACGAGGTATTGGCTGATTCAAAAAAACCTTATCTGACTCTTTATGCCTTATATCCTGCTCGACAATTTGTACCTTCAAAACTGATACAATGTATAGAATATCTTGAACGTTGGTTTGCTAATAAATATTGATAAGTAAAACTTAAAAACACTGAAGTAAAGCGCGATCTTTGCAGATCATCAAACCTGCTTTTTCACGTGCAGGGCCCCTACTGTTGGGCGGGCTGGCGATATGAACTGCAGTATTAGAAAACTGCAAAAAAATGACCATAAAGAGCCCGGGAAAACCTCATCGATTCGCCTCCACCACTGATGCTGATAATAGTGACTAAGAAATAGAAAGAGTCGGTTAGTTTATAAAAAGCAATATTCTAGTACCTGAGGTACTCTTTTTTATGGTTTTTGTAAACTTATCTATTACTCTTTTGGCGTGATCCCACGTCCTCTTGTCGATGACACACCAGAACCGTCTATCGAATGCTCGATACTTTCGATTAACCAGCTTCTATTGGCCGCTGAGTTATGCTTAACAAACGTTACTTTCGTTTCTGGGGCCAATGCAGCGGTTAACGGCCGAGTAAAATGAATTGAAGCCTTGCCACGTTGAAAGTCATCAAGCTTAGCTTTGGCCGCACGCCTGGCTTCATCTTGATTTGGCTTGTTACGGCGGATTTTGTATTGAGGCTCACCGCTACCCGCCACTTCAGGCACTTCGATTTGATTCACTTCATCAAACCAATTAACGACCACTGATTGGTAATCACTGCGCGCTTGTATCGACACTCGACCTGATGTGTTCTCGGGATCATCAATAACCACTTCCGGTAATGCCTTACCCGATAAGCTTTTTCCTTTCCCCTTTGGCACAATCACCAGTTTATTAGCTACGGGTTTAAAAAAGCCGCCGGCCTCTTTAGCTAAACGAGATAACAGGTTCATGTCTGATTCAGATTTTTGATCTAAATGCTCATAAATAATCCTTGCCATCTCTGGCGATACTTTCGCCTCATAGCCATGTACAGCGGCAATCTTAGTCACTAAATCACCCAAAGTAATATTATCAAAGGTTTCATCTTTAGGGGCTTTAAGGCTACCTTTCATTTTTACCGCTTTAGCCTGAATACTAAAAACCTGATCATCGAGTGGGATCTCTAATTCATCGACTTCATAAATGCCTTTATAAACCAAGGCATCAGAATCACCCATCCAGACTTCCAATTCCGCCCCTGTTTCAGGTAAACGCACCACTCCGTCACGGTTATCTAATTCTATCGCCACTGTATCAGAATCAAATCCAGCCGCATCGCTGACCGTTAACTTAAGTAATCGTGACGCAAGCACCTTGGTAATATCATGACCATTAGCAGTGACTTTATAACGCGCTTGTTTCATTGGTTAATTCATCCTTTTCTCATTGTTTTTACAGTATTAGTCCCATAAAAATACCTTACTATCATCAACTGAAGGCGCTAACTCGGGCATAAAGATGACCGTATTAGGCGGCAAAATAGCACCTAATTTAGCTAAGCCACAATTCGCCTCTAATACCTGTTCAGTTGTTCTTTGTCGCCCCTGATAATATTGGTGACAAATACTGTCAAGCATTTCACCGCTTTTGGTGCGGTAATATTCCCCCAAAGGCTTATCATTCATCTTCGCCATACTCCGCAATCATCAAGGTGCCTTTAATTTCAAGTGGGATCCCATTGGTTAAAAAATATTGTTCGCCAATGTCTAGTTTCTCGATGATCCACAAACCAAGATCTGCACCACCACTAGGGGTTCCACCCACAAGCCGCTGTGGTTTACCCAAATCACCAATGGATTTCAACTGACTCAACAACAATAAATCCGCTTTGCTTTGTGGGTAAATCATAATGGCAAGGTGTTTAGACGACGCATCAGGTCCATGAAATTGGCGCGCTGGCTTTTGGCCTACGCGATCTTTTTTCTGCCAACGCCAAGCGTGTGAGGTCGACAAGGTTTGATATTGTGCGGTATCGATTGAAAACTGAAAATCACCTAATGCAAGCATGACCTCATTGTTTGATTTATCTGGCATCACGACTCCATAAATAAAGCCCGACAAATACCGGGTTATTTGGCCTAATCACTGGCTATTGATCTGTATGACGACCTCGACTACGCCGCGCATGTTCTCTGTCCCGTTCAGCAAGTTTGCGCTCAACTTCGCGGGCAATGTCTTGTGCATCCATGCCCTGAGCCGCATTAATGGCAAAGTGGGTCTGACTTTGATCCACAAACGACGACGACGCTGCTTGCTGTTTAAACCCTGTTGACAACACCATAGGCCGCTTCATGGGATCAGATCTCACAGTTGAGGCATCGCCCATCATGGCTGCAGCATAGTCTCCCTCAACGATTGGTCCATCAACAGCTAAAGGGCTCACCATTGGCGGTGGCGCAATGTGCCGCACCGTCTGGATCACCTCAGCTTGTGCGCTGTCACCGCTGAACCACTCCCACACCTCACCAATGGCTGACATAATGTCATTCACTGGCCCCATCACTGCTGACACAAGCCAATCAATAAAGCCACTGGCCATTGATTTAATGTTATCCCAAAGGCCCGCAAAGAAACCTAATATGGGATCCCATTCTTGCACAATCAAGCCTAATGGCGACCAGGATAATAGTGTCTTAATCGCTGCAAGCGGAGCATTGAATATCGCCGTTACACCGTCCCACAACACACTGAAAAATGATGTTACCCCTCCCCAAACACGAGACAGCAAATCTAATGGCGACCAAAACAAAATCGTCTTAAATAACTCCCAGCCACCACTAAACCGTGACCCAATGCCAGCAAACAAATCACTAAAAAATGATGTTAATGGCCCCCAAGCCTGAAACAGCAAACCAATAGGTGTCCAAGACAGAATCGTCTTAAATAACTCCCATGCACCACTAAGCCGCGACCCAATACCACTAAACAAATCACTAAAAAATGATGTTAATGGCCCCCAAGCCTGAAACAGCAAACCAATAGGCGTCCAAGACAGAATCGTCTTAAATAACTCCCATGCACCACTAAGCCGCGACCCAATACCACTAAATAAACTGCTAAATAATGACGTTAGTGCTCCCCAAGCCTTGGATAATAAGTCTATGGGCGACCAAGACAGAATCGTCTTTAATCCCTCCCATGCAACACCGATAGCAGCGCCCCCAAAAGATATCACCTTAACCAGGAATGTGATCCCATCGATGAGTAAGGTTAGCGGTAGAAGTAATACCGAAAAGACGGCGCCGATGACTTGACCAAAACTCGTCCCAGAATTCTTAGCGTCTTGCAAAGATTTAGCACTTGCATCAATGGGAGCTAACAGCGCAACGAATCCACCAAATAACGACTTTATTTGTTGCCACACAAAACCAAATGCATCAGCAATGGGCGCCAACGCCAAAAATAGCCCCGATAAGCTATCCTTAATTGGTTGTAATCCCTGAGTGAATCCAGCCCAAAAGCCTGAAAGAAAAGATTTCACAGGCCCTAAATGCTTAATAACCAACACAATAGCCACAATTAACGCCATCACACCTGCAACCACTAACCCTATCGGATTCGCCATTAATGCCGCATTCCAAGCCCATTGGGCTAACGCAGCGGCCCTACTGGCAAGGGTCATTACTTTGGTGGTCGCCGCATTGGCTAACGTAGCCGCACGACTACGCAATGACGCACCTTCAGATCGCAAGTTGGCTGAAGTGAAAAACTCCAACACTTTTTTACCTATGTCCAGAGTGCTGGCATACACGGCCAAACTAGCACTTGTTGCTGCGATTGCCATTTTCAACCCGATTAACCCGGTAATCATATACCCAATACCTTGGCTCAATAACGGGAAATATTCGATAAAATGTCTTAGACCATTAGCAAAGCTAGCTAACACGTTCGACACCGACATTAACGCAGGCGCCAGCAGCTGACCAAGCGAAACGGATATGTTATACAGCTGATGATTCAAAAGGGTCATTGCCGCGCCGGGGCCCTTGCCCATTGCCGTGGCCATATTAACCGTGGTTCCCATGCCCTTAGCCAATTCGTCTTGCATTACCCCTGTTTTATCTGTTAACTCACCAAGTTTGGGCAGCAACGCATCGATCATATCGACCGCTTGTTCGCTGCTAAAGACCTTGGTCAATTCCAGCTTATCCATGTCAGTTAACACGCTGCCGTACCGATCTTTGATTGAGGCTAATATCTCTCCGGTCGATAATAAACTGCCGTTGGTATTATAAACTTGCATCCCCAGTGTTTCAGATGCTTTACCCACATTGGCTAAAAATGCTTGGTACTTGGTCGCCGCAGCATCCCCCTTAAACGTCGCTGACAACATACCGCCAACGGCCAGCTGCTCGGCTAACTCTTGTTTAGCCTTTGTCGCAGACGCACCCAAAGTCCCCATAAATTGACTAATTTTATTCGAGTCAGTGTTAAATTGTTGTACCGAGGCTGAAATACCGGCACTGAAGTATTTGCCGAATTCTACATCGCGATCGGCGTTTGATAAGGTGTCCCAATCTTTAATGACCGACGCACCAAATTGATTAAACTGCTCTCGATAGTTGGCATAACCCGTCTTAAACAGCTCAGTCATGCTGCCCACCGATGCTTTAGTTCCAATGGCAGTCATGGCCACAATACGGGTGAACTCAGCGACGGTTTCATCACTTAATGACCGAATACCCGACTTAATGACGCCAGATGCAGCAATAAAATCAGGCATGGTCGTGCCGCGAAATTCAGATGAAAATTCGTGGGCTGCTTCGGTGATAACCTTAATGCTATCATCCTTGATGTCTAACGCCTTGAGGCCCCCTTGAGCAAGCGAGACTTCCCCATAGGCATCAGCCAAGCTTTTAATGCCATACTCCGCCTTACTGACCCCAGCCATATCAATGGGAACATGAGTTGTTAATTCGCTGCTTTTTTGACGTATTTCTGCTAACTGCTGTTGCTTAACCACCGTATTTTCAAGCTGGGTTTGGTTTTTTTTAAGCTCACGATGATATTGATTCGTTTGCTCACGGAGTCTGCGGGTCGCATCATCGAGTCTGTGAGTCGACACGCCCGCGCCTTCTAAGCGTGCTCGCAGCTGTTGTAACTCGACTTGCTCTCGCTGATGGCTGGATGACAAGCGATTAACTTCAGCTCGAGCGCGGGTAAACTCAAGCCTAAGCTGACGAGTCGGCTTATGAGTCTGCTGCATTTGCGTCGCCACTTTAGCGGCCTTAACCTTGGCCGTAGCCAGTGCAGCGGACGATTGTAAGGTCGCGGTTTTCAGCTGACGAAAGTGGGCAATATCTTTGCTCGTGGCACCAAGCTTATTAAGCTCAGTTTGGCTGGCCTTAATCTTATCAGACAGTGTAGTCGTAGCTTTAGTCACCTTACGAATAGGGGATGTGATGTTATCAATCAGCCCCATAACCAGGTTCATTTTTATGCTCGTATCCGCCAAGTAACACCCCCTAACAGGCATACAAAAAAAGCCGGGCGATAACATCACTCGGCTTTTTATTAATCTCCGCTTTCGCGGCGCTCACTCGCTATCTTGTGCCATTGAATTAACTCATCCAAATACATGGGCCCCGTATCTGCCGGTCCCCATCCTTGAAATGTCATAAACAAATCGGCTTCAAGCTCCATTACCCAAGCTGGGATAGCTTCGAGGCCACGAAAAAACTCGCCACCTCAGTTTGTATCGTCAACACGTCTTCCACATCCAAGCTTAAAAACTCCGCTTCGGTCAAATCGGTTAAACGGGGGATAAGCTTTTTGTGGCTATCAAAATCTAATTCAACCACATTGGCAGTTTTAAGGCCGCGTAAATGGCCAGCCGTCGGCTTAGTGATACTCAGTTCTGTAATCTCACTATCGCCACGCTTAATCGGGCTAACTAACTGTACTAGGGTTTTTTGACTCATAAGGTGATCTCTATAAAAAAGCCCCGTGGCGCTTAGCCTACGGGGCGTATAATAAACAAAGAGGGCTTAGCCAACTCACTAAGCCCAGAGCATGCACAACTCAATTATTGTGCTAGTGCCTGGCGGATCTCTTTATTACGGTCTTTGCCATTCACACGGTAAATATTGTTCATCTTATCGATATGAATAATTTCCTTACCGTCCAGTTCAAAAGTGTACACCTCGACCGCAATTGAAAACTTAGTCGTGGCTTCTTTTTCTGGCTCAAATTCATTAAATTCAACCCCTTTCCAGTAACCTTGCATGTTAACCACTAAGGTCGAAATCCTATCACCGACATCCAGTGCGCCACGCAAAGTGAGGGTTTCTTCACGGCTTGAACGGCTACCGATTAAATCAAGCACCATCGACGAGTAATCAGAAATGGTAATATCAGATTCTAATTTTTCCAACTTGCCAATGTCACGTTCAATGTCGCCGGCCACACCCGCCAGCACCATATCAAGGGTTTTAGACACCACTTTAGGCAAAGTGACTTTGTTGGCGATACCAGCAAAACTGGTTTCTTTGATAAAACAGTTCATATCGGTAACGATAGAGGGTAATTTAGCCATGTAAATAGGCTCCTATAATAAATGAATTGTTCGCAATCGAGCGATTAATTAGCTGAAAATAGCTTGGTTGTAGCGGTCGGTAACGTGCTGACGGAAGGTCATGCGCTCAGCCACATCAAAGAAGCCTAAGTCATAGTCCCAATACACTTGGCCGGTACCAATGGCCGCCACGTTAAGCTCGTTATCCAGCCAGCACTCTCCCCCGGAAATAACACTGCGGCTAATTAAGCGGCGCAGCAGGTTATTGACCCGGTTTTTAACCCCATCGACATACCCTTTAGTGACATTGCGATCTAGCATTGCCTGATGGGCATACAAAATAGAATCACCGACGATATAGCGGATCCTTTGATGCGGTAACATGGTGCCATGAGATAAACGGTTGCCCCACAAATACCAGCCGCCTTGTTGATTAACCGCCACCGTGACATGTTGCTGGTTATACAAGTTGGCCTTACTGGTTGAACTGCCGATGGTGTGATCTATGGTTTCAACTGTGCCTAACACACCGTAAATCTTACGGTTTGACGGGCTATTCCAATAGCCCTCTTCGTTATCAACTCGGGCAATCACTCCCGCCACTGTGGCCGACATAAAGCGTTCAACTTGTTGCTTTTTCACTGGGTCAAAAAATACTAAGCCGCCATTTAAAAAATAGGCTTCCGCACCTTCTCCATAAAGCCTTGCTTGAGCAATCACCGCTGCATAACCCGCATGGTGATCGCCATCAATCAGTGGCGTGCCGTTGAGCTTTTTGGCCATCACTTCAAGCTCAGCACCGACTGCCGGTAACTGGCTGAACTCAGGTGCAATAATCAAGCGCGGACGCAAACCCAATACCGCTTCAGACGACAATAATGCCTTAATGCCGGTAAAGGTGTTGTTTTCATTGTCTATGCTGCCAATAACCGCGGCGATTTGGTCGGCCTCAATCGCTTCTTCAGCCACACGCACTACCACCACCAGCGCCCCGCCTTGGCGATAAATATCGGCTAATGCTGCCCGCAATGACCCAGACACGCCCGCCTTGGCCATGAAAGATTCACTCTTGACTAATACCGGCTTATTCAGCGGGAATATTGCAGCGTCGGCATCATTTGCCGTGGCCACTAGGCCAATCACGCTCGCGGGTAAGACTTCGATAGGGCGGTTTTGGTTTTCAAGAAAGAAATGCTCAACGCCGTGAAGATAATCTCCAGCCATAACTATAAACTCCATAATGATAAAAATAAGCCCGAGTCGCATCAATGCGACTCGGGCCATAAAATTTAGCTATAAAAAAACCGCCTAGTTGGCGGTGGGTTAAATGGGTTGCTGAGCTTTTTCTGCTATTTCAAGGTCTGCTTCAGTTAACTCTCCATTTTTTAGATACAAAGGTACATCTTCTTTCGTTGGATACTCGTTCAAGTCGCTAAAAAAACCGCAGTACACTTTGCCACTTTTTTTAAATCTCTCTATATACATTGTTCATCTCCCTTACGTCAGACTATGTGTTGAACGAACATTGCTGTGGTCAAGGTTATGAAACAAATCACCAAAAACCTCAACACCTTCTGACAAAACAAAACCACTAGAACTAATATCCACAGGAATTTTAGAAGAACCATAAACACTCATAAGATAAGGCATATGACAATATTGACTGGAACCTAAACCTGCTGGTTTTTTATTAAATTGCGGATTACCCGAAAAAATAAAATTAACTGAGGCATTCATTCCCATCGAATTCCCCATATACGGAGATGTTAAGGGCAGATCATATAATTCAAGATTAACGCCATCTAACTTAATAACAGATGAGTCTCTAAACATAGCCCCTGTCAACGCCATCCACTCTACTTGGTTACCATTAGCATCCGGCCACGAATGACCATCTGGAAATGCTGCCGTTTTAATTACAGTATTTTGCTTACCATTATTGGTTTCATTTATAAAAATATAAGGCGTTGCTGAAACACGACATGGCTCGCCTGAACTTCTAAAACCTTGAGTTAATGTTAAAGTTTTAAGATCTGATTCCGTAGAGTCATAACCAAAGAAATTGACTCGCTCTATTGCATTAATATGATGTTCGAGAACATATTCGAATCCAGCTCTAAAATAGACTGTCACCTCTTTGTAAAGAGGCTTGCGCGCGCGATTAGTCGTTATCCCATAAATTGGAGCAATTGTTTTCAGTGCCATACTACTTGACGTACCTGAATTACTATCATCTCCATTTTCTTGATCAATAAAAAGTGTAATACTTTGAGCAGATTGAACACGCTTAGGAAAGTCAACTGTCGTAAATGTTTCAAACTTCCGTTCAGCTGTATCCATTCGCTTATCTATCTCACCCATTTTACCATCTACAGCCTCCGTTAAGGCATTCGATGATGTCACTAAGGTGCTAATTTTCTGCTCTAAACTCATGCTTCACTCCTATCATTATTAAGCATTAACCAAACCATTATTGACTGCATTCAAGACCTATGTTCAGAGCCATGCTCAAGGTCCATAACCCGAAACAATAACTTAGTGTGACGCGCCATATTCGCGATCTCAGCCGCCGCATTGGCAGCTTGATGCTCACCCCACGCTGCCAACGACAAATTAGCGCCGGTGCCCTGTACCGTGACCGATTGGGCAGGCAAGGCCGCCAAGACTAAATCAAAGGCCAACAGCAGTGGCACTTCAGCCGACTTGTAGGCCAGTGGCTGAGTGTCAGACCACACGGCTAGCATGGTGTCATCAGCCAAGATAAAGCCGATTTCCCTGACCCAAAACTCTTCATCGCCATCGGCCAAGGCAGTGACATGAATTTGGGTATCATTAATGCGTTGACCATCCGCGATAGGGATGCGCAATTTTTCATTAACTAATGTACGTTCATTTTTTTCTCGGCGTTCTACCGCTGTCACCAAGTGCTATATGGGTGATTTCAGCGGCAAACCCCGCATTGGTTTGACTAAATACCGCTTTCAAACCTTTGGTGGTGATAACAGGTATTAATGCGCTCACAATCTTGCCTCCATCCGTCTATAAACCAGCGCCCCTTGCCCGGTGAGATAACGGTTACGTTTACAGTCACAGGGTCGGGGGCGACATCGATAACTGACCAAAAACCGTGCTGGCCAATACCAGCAACGCTCCCAGTCATTTCCACCGCGATCGCACGCAATACTCAAGCCGCAATCACGCGACTCAAATTCACAACCCGCAATCGCCGCTTGTTCTTCTCACACTAACTCAGACCTCAACTTTCGACTCTCAACCTTGGCACTGGCATTGAAAACCTAATGTTGCCCACGTCACTGCGCTTTAATGCATAGCACGCTGTCACAGCACCCAACAGCCAAAGCACTAGCATTGAGCCCCCAGAATTGAGCACTAGCATTAAGCACTAGCATTAGGGCATAAAAAAACCGCCAAATTGGCGGTGAGTTAGGTTTCTGTTAGCAGAGGATAACGAGTTTTGATTTCTATGACTTTCTGTCGCCAACGGCTCTCAGATTCTGGCGTCTTATCAAACTGCCATTCCATATAAAGTCGGTCTGATTCTGTTTTATATGCCGTAAGTCGATTATTCATAACTGCTGCTTTCTTATGATTGACTAAAGCCGCATCAAATATAACAAGGTCTACTCCTGCTTTTTCTGCATCTTCTCGTGTAAATGATTTATATAATTTATCACCAACAACAAAATCAATTAGTTCCATTATGATGTCCTTAATGCCATGTCTGTATAGATAGAGCCCTGTAACTTATCAGCTTGGGTTGCATCTAGTATTAATTTATCCAGTAATGCTTGATCATTTGGATAAACACACGATCGAGCAACAATAACGGCAAAGTTATTAGTCTTCTCTAATAGAAAAGTACCTTCCGGTAATTCACCTAACACTAATGATAAATCACACTTGTGAAATCGCACTTTTACCATAGGTGAATATGTAAAACTTGCATTCGTAGAAAATAACACGAATCGACTATTTAGTTCATAGCCATCATCCATTTGAGATTTATCCAGTCTCAGTCTCAAATTTTCCATTCCAATTGTTACGCCGGATGATGTATCAATTCGTGAAGAAACATTTTGTGTTCGTCCAACCCATCTCATATGTCTAGGGTGGGCAACAAATGTAAAATCTTTGCTACTACCATCACCGATAATCATAATCGTGCATAACAAAGGTGCAAACGTCCACTGGTCATTGTCTAATTTAGGATCAAAACGATAATCATCTAATAAAATAACTCTATGACAACCGCCAGGAATAACTCGCTTCGATACCTCACTTAATGTTCGAATGGGATTTTCTCTAGAGCCAGAATTAGAATCATTACCTGTCGTTTGATGCAAGTAAAATGTTTTTACCATTTTACTTCGAATCGTTGATTCTACAATACTGGTTACTTCAGCAACCTTCTCATCTATCTCCCTTATCTTGCCATCAACCACCTCAGTTAAGGCGTTCGATGATGTCACCAGGGCGGTGATTTGTTGCTCTAAACTCATGTTTTACATTCCTGTATGATTTATTTAATGATTAATTTAATCATTTGTTTAGCTATTTATATAGCTCTCTTTGTGGCCGCATTAACGGCGCTAGCTATTATTGACAGCTAACTGTTATTAACGGCTAACTCTTATTAACTGCTAACTGGTATTGGCTACTATTGGACTGATATTAGCTGTGCTTATGCTCTGTCTAAACTATTGTCTAAACTATTGTCTAAACCATTATCTAAACCATTGTCTAAACCATTACCTAAACCATTACCTAAACCATTGTCGGCTCCACGCGCCGATAAATCAGTGCACTGCCTTGCAACCCGGAGGCCACTTGCACTGCTGCGGGTGTGGGCGAGGCATCAATAATAGACTGAGTCGAATGTCGACTCACACCGACCCCTATCCCAGCCATTGCCATGGTCATGGCTGACTGACCCGCCAGTGGCACTTGCACCGCTTGGGTATCGCGACGAGCAATCGCCACTTGCCCCTCGAACACCGAACTCGCGCCAATGGCATTGGCGCCAAATTTAGCCCCAACTTTAAACGTAAACCCCGAACGGGTATTTTTAGCATTGACCACGGCGGCAAAAAGCTGCTGATACAATTCAGGCCCTAATATACTCGGCGCGCCCACCGTCAGATTTTGGTTCACCCAGGCGGTGATATCAAAAGTGTAAGGCACCGCCATTGGCTGAGCCTCAAACCATTCAACTAAGTCCACCGTCACCCCTAAGTCTGCCAGCGCCAGCTCTATGGCGGTGCGCGTTCCTTTAATGCGATGAACATCAATGCTGCCTGCCACCACTTGCCGCTTAACGGTTGCAGACCAATCACTGCGCCATTGATCCACCGATAATGCCCAGGCTAGAAACGGCAAGGCATCGAGCGGGCAATGCCACGGGTCCCACAGTTCGCTGATGGGAATGCTCAACTCTTCAATGCGCGCAATAGCGACATCAAGATCGCGCTCAAGCTCGCTAACATTACCGGGTAATAGACTGGCTTTGGCGGACATGGTTTGGTTGTTAATCGACTTATGACTCATAGATAGCCACCAATCGACACCGCTAAACGCGCACAAAACGGCGCTTCACTGGGCTGACATATCACATCATTCCAATCGATTAAGCGCACCTCTACCACGCCTTCGACCGTTAAGGCCCAGTGCAAATTAGACTCCACAATCCGCCCACCTAGCTTATGTTGTTCTTTGACATAAATTTGAGCACGCTCAAGCGCGACCCTGCGCACCGTTTCAGTGTCTGGCCCCTGCTTCATCACAAGCTCTGCCACCACAGCATAATGTGACACTGTTGCCGCCTTGGCAGTGAATTTGTCGGTCATCGGCCGCTTGGGCCATAAATACGCATCAACGGCAGTTAATAATCCCGTTGACGGCACACCATCGCCAAGATGACTCAACACCACCATGTCGACATACCCAGGCGCAGTCGAATTAACCGCGGAATGAGGCCCAAACACTGCCGCGCCTTTGACATCTTTATGGGCGCTCAAGGCATGAAAGATATACGCACCGTCTGGACCTGCTACCGATAATCCCTCTGGCGAATGCTGTAAGCGAAAACGAAAATCGTCATCTCGCTCATGTGCCAACCGAGTAACGGGCCCCCCATTAGGGTGACGATAATATGTCACCCCAATATGATCGAGCTGTGGGCCTCTGGCAAAGGCCAACATGACACCTGAGCACATTTCGTTGGCGTGTTGGCGGAGCATCATTTCGCGATACGCAGCCGCCAAGGCCACCCGATAGGCCGGATCCACAGGGCTGGCATTGTCCAATGCGGCCCGCTCAGCTATGTCGGTGATAATGGTTTCTAAATCAATTTTTTCGACCACATCAAGCGGTGGTAACAGCGCTAAGTTTATCCCTTCAGACATCGAGTATGATCCCTTCCATTGTGATCGGTTTGCCGTTGGACAAATAGGTCCCGGATAAACCGATCTCGACGCGACCGTCTCCCGCGGGGGAAACCGTCATTTCGTCTAATTTAAAATCGTCTAAGCCATTGACTGGATTATTCACCGCCTCAGTTAATCTGACATACGCATCCATATAAAAACGGCGGCCGATACTTCTATCGGTCATCTCATGCATGCGCGAGCCAAACTCACGACGCGCCACTAGCGATCCTAATGGGGTATTGATCACATCGGCTAATCGTTGACGTAAATACGCCACGCCGCCTATCAACCGGCCCGATTCTCGATCTGTTCCTGTTTTCATTACCGACCCTCTTAACTCAATCATTATTGCGCTTGTTTAGGCGGGCTGGTATTCGGTTTGCCGTGCTTGTGAATATGACCGTTATAAATGCCTCTATCAGCCGCCATGCTGCGGGTCTTATCGCTGATATCTTTATCAGCAGCAATATTACCTGTGGTCTTAATATCGCCTGTATGCGTGATATCCCCGACCATCACAAAACCCTTAGTCGCCGTCATTCTTATTTGTTTTGGCGTGGTGACATCAATGTCGCCGGCATTAACAATCTTTAGCGTGTGCTGTTCACGATTGTGTTCAACACTGGAACCATCACCAAATTGCACCAGAAACACATCTGCATCATTACTGGGCGCTGGGTGCTGAGCATGAAAACTGCCGGGGAACACTTCCCCCATGCGCAAATCACCTGATGATATCACTGTCACCCCCTCGCCCACTTCAGGAAACCACCACACAATGGCCTTGCCCGCCCGCATAGGCTTAACCGGTAACCAGCCAGTTTTCATTGGGGTAGTGACACTGCCATAGGTGACCCGAACCATGCCATACTCACCTTTTTGCGAGTCAGCATCGCTTATCACGCCACGCACCACTATTTCGGCCACCGCACGTTCAAGCGCTTCTAAGCGCTCGGATAAATCGAATACATCGGTCATATTGAGCCTTTGATGTAAGCGTTTTTATAGGCTCTGCCAACGTAGGGAAACAAGCCATAAAACACCTCTGCTGGAATAGAAGCATCGTCGACTTGCTCATCACCTAAATACACATGTTGACAAAACGACACCTTCCAAGATGCAAACCTCTTATCACGGGATGTCGCTTCTCCCTGGCACGCACTAATGTCACTTGGTCGCTCAACAGCTTGATAAAATCCCCAACGGTTTCGATTCACCACTTTTGCCACCGCAACCGCATAATGACGCAGAGCTTGTTGCACGTTTGGCGTTGAGGTGGACAAAATACAGTGAAAAATAAACTCACAGATAAAGGCCTGACGCCCATCACCCAAGGATTGACCGGGCTTGAGAACAACCAGTTCGATAAATATTGCCGGGGTTTGCACTAGGCTATCTTGCTCACGATCGCTTTCGGTAATGGGATCGTAGACTTCAACCCCTTGAATATCAGGTATACCAGCGACAAGTGCTATTTTCATCGCTTCATACAAAGGAGAAAAGTCGGTTAAGGCCATAACATGATCCTTCATGATCCGCCCCATTTTTTATAATGTTCGGGTCGATTATTAATAGCATTTGCCGCTCGGCCCTTATTGGCGGCCAATAACTCAAGTAACCACAGCAGCCAATGGGGCAACTTAGCCAAGGTTTCAGCGGGAATTATTTGCCTCAATTGAGACCAAATAAACCCACTCACAGCAATCGTCAACATCACGATGGTCATAGTATCGCCGAGCAAATGACTCAACCAAAGTACAATGGCGGGATCGGATCCACTTACCACTGAGCTAGCCACTAAACTGACATCTGAACTCACACCTGAACTAACACCTGAACTAACACCTGAACTCACACCTGAACTAACACCTAAACTGGCACCTAAACTGGCAGATAAGGGCTCAGCACAGGAAAAACAGGCCACCAACACTAAGCACATCATTAATATAACGGGCATAACACCTCCACAAATAAACACTCAGGGCAACACCTTGCTGCCCCATAACACCAACTGAATTAAGCTTTTACTCTACTTCTGAACATCGAGATCATTTGACCATGAGTTCAGCTCGATACTGCTCAATACTGACAACACCGCGTTTGGGACTCCATAATGTCAACGCTGACCCATCACTATTGACTCGGCAATCGATGTGACACCAATGAATATCAATTTCAATAAAGGTGATCTCGGTATAAACACTGGGGTTATCGATAATCTGCCGGTGAATATCGGCAATGGGCGTTTTAGTGATAAAGTCAATGGCACGGCCAAATGTGTGTTGACTGCTCGGCGAGTAATCTGTGCTGGCTGGTGTTCTCAGTCCGCTAAATTGACGCGTACCGCCTAAGTGCCAGTTGTTAACAATAAAACCATTATCAACCCCCAACACCCGCATATTGTCACGTAGCAAATCAAGCGCCTTAACGATGCGCAGATCCATACACTCGATAGCCTTGTCACCACGGTGCTGATACAGCGCCGCAGGAATAAGCTCTTGCACGACAAAATTGTTTAACCTGACATTAGTCATGCTGATTTTTCCTCCGATGACGCTTGGTCACTTCTTTATAAATGTCTAACCCTAAGCGGCCAGCAATAACAACCAGGCCGCCAATAGACACCAAGGACTGTACGGTTAACATCGATATTGGGATTTGTTGTGTTATTTCAGCTGCTTGCTGGGCTTTCGCCGCAACTTCATTTGAAAAAACGAACACCCCACTGCCACCGCCATAGGCGATAAAGCGACCATTAAATTCACTCGCTGCAGATAAGACACCTTTCATATTAGGATCCATAAAATAGAAAACCCGCCAACAAAGGCGGGTTTGGTTTAATGTGAATAATCTTGCATATAAAAAAGCCCTGTTAACACAGGACTAGCCTAGGTTTCAGGCACTGACTTGGATACAACTCAATTGAGCATAACCAAAATGTACCCTATTAAAGAGATTGAATTATCCCTAAAAATGTCCTTTTTTACCCCTTTAGTGTCCTTTTGGCCCATATATCCCTCATTTACACCACTTGTGTTGCTACCACTGAGCATCGATAACCATTGTTACAGTCTCCTCTTGCGGTCACTTTATCAATCGACCAACTGCCCGCCATTTCAGGTGGGAATGAGTCATTTAACGTCAATATGCCCTCAGCGACTAAATAAGGATCACCGGGTAAATCTACCCGAACACTGGCTCCTTGACGGCTCACTTTATTAAGTTCATCCCGGCACGCCTGCAGCGCCACCCTTTTACTTTCATAAGGCTGACGGATTTTTTTAAAGGGGGCTTGGCCATCTTGCACTTCATGCTCTTGACCATTGCTGTTATCGGTCCACTTCGCCTTAACCCCGCTAACGTTGGTGCGGCTTGGCTTGTCCAATTGGCAGTTAATAAACTGGCTGAGATCAGCAGGTTCATTTTTACTCGGTACCCCCACCGTCACGACTGGAATGGGCTGGCCTGTAATGGTGTTAACCTGACCTCGCTTAGCCAGCACATAAAGATCATTAACCGGCTTGGCCACCACATCGCGCTCCTTAGCCAAACGGCTTAAAAATGCGCTATCGGTTTCATCAAGCTGATCAACGTGAGCCAAGATAACCCCTTCAAATTCGGGTGCCACCCGCGGGCTATAACCGTGAGCACTGACCACTTGGCGAAATAAATCCGCCAAGGTAATATCACCAAAGGAACGAGTACGCCGCTCTTTAAATCGGCTACGGTCCTCAATTTGAAAAGGAGCCGATGTGGCTACAATGGTCACCGTAGGCGGGAATAATCGAGGGGTTACACGGGTGATGTTAAACTCACCTTTATCCACTAAATCACCATTGTATCCCTCAGACCAGCCTATCATCGCGCCCTCTTTCGGCAACCCGCTCTGGCCGGCGGTGTCAACCGTTAAGGTCACTTGATCAGACTGAATCCCCGCCGCGTCAACCCTTTCCCAAGAGACTAATCGCTGATTGATGATCGCTGTGCCTGGCCCACGAACGGACACCTGTGGAATGGATCCTAGTCCCATACATTCACCACCTTAGCTGGAACAGGGGGGGGCAATTCTGGTAGGGTGATCTCTACACCTCCAGGTAAAATAGGCCCATATTGTTCAAGACCTGGGTTGATGGCATAAAGTGCTTCCTCTGCTGCATCATCATCACGCCGCAAGGCTAGCCAAAGAATAAGCGGCGCGGTATCACCATCACGACTACGAACGACTTTCACTGGCGTATTCCTCCAAATCAAGAGTAAAACCAAGAATAAACGCAGTACCGTCATCAATAATACGATCTTGCTTCTCTTGTAAGCGCTTGATGATCCACAACCCAAGGTTATTGCCATAGCCATCAGTAAGCACCAGCGGCTCGCGTTTAGCTTGTAAAGATCTAAGTTTGTCCACATTAAGCATACCTTCACCACGAAACCAGGTACCGGTTATGTTGATGTTTTCTAGCTGCTGCCCTGTGTTTTGACTCATGGGTTTTTGGCCATATCGAGGCACGGTTACCCACCCGCCATCACTGCTGCGCTGCAAACCTTCGTATGGTGTACCCTCACTGAGGGAAAAGACAAACCCTCCTAAAGACATCATTTGTCTCATGTATCACTCCTATCAGACAAGCTGCTATCGGCACGAGCAGCCACGTCAATATTACCCAACAACATAGGACTCAGCTCTACCTTGATTCTCGCCATGAGTTCATCACTAACATTACGATCATAAGCTGGGTTCCCCGAGGGGGTTATCTGAATAACAGGGGCAAAATTAACCGACTGAGTCACCTGCCCCAACAACTTAGATTGTTCCGCAATCGCCGATGGGGCGGCTTGTTCGGTTTTATCCTCACTAAACCAAGCCCCAAGGTTACTGCCGGCCCACTCTCCCACAGCGCTGCCACTCAAGCCGCCAACAACAGAGCCTATCAGCCCACCGACAGCGGTGCCCAACAATGGCACCACAGAACCAATCGCAGCCCCCATCATGGCGCCAGCTGCAGCGCCGCCAAGACCACCAGCCATATCGCCAGCAACCGCACCGATTTGTTCACCATCGCCCTCAGCTACCGCTGAGGCTAATTCAGCACTCTGTAAGACTAAGTTAAGGGGTTTAAATACCTTACCCGCGGTATCGCTCAACTTAGCAAGCATGTTTTTCGGTAACAGATTGTCGCTCACCTCTGCTCTGGGCACACCACTGGCCGGTAAACGTTCGACATTGCTTTCGACACGCCTGTCGACGCTCGCTAAGCTAAGTCTTAGACTTGCTTGGTTTGGACTTGCTTGATGTGAACTTGTTTGATGTAAACCAAGCTGCCTTGGACCTAATTGCCTTGAACTAAGTTGATTTGCACTTGCTTGATTTGCACTTAGTTGGTTTGGTGGTCGTCGAAGATTCGATCGTCTTGATGGTCGCCGCTTCGGACGTTTTGACGGTCGTTTTCGACGAGAACGATAGTCACCAGCATTGGCAGCTAAAGCCTGTAGTTTACGGTTAAGTTTACCAATGGCTGTTGATGCTACATTAGCACTTCGAGAGGTTTGCACTATTGCACTAGCCAATGTAGGTTTCGCTAATTTTTCCCGTTCAACCACACCCGTCGGCGTGCCACTCCCCGTCTGGTTACCTGTAATGAGCCGCTTACCCGCACTCGCCAGATTATTCACCGCCGTGTCGGCCAACTCTCCCGCTTGAGTACCCACCCACTCACTGGCAACCGCAACGCCATCGTCAGCCAACTGACTCATCGCAGCGGCTACCCCATCGGCAAGCGGCCCCAGCATACTGTCAGCCCCAGCCCACTCAGTTACTGCTGCAGCCGCATTGGCACGTTCACTGATAAGTGTCGCCACCCCAGCCCCCGCATTACTGGCCAAGCCTGTCACAAGATCAGCTGTGATATTGCCGACGCTTGACTGAGTGCCAACCTTGCTTGTGTCAAGCTTGCTAATGTCAGCATTGCTCGGCGCATCAAGTCTTCTTGTGGTATTAGTGCCGGTATTAGTGGTGCTAGTAAACGCGGTATTCTTGGCGGTATTTGTACCAGTATTAGTGGCGGTATTCGTCGTCCTGCCAATGTGAGTATTCGTCGCTGCATTATTGTTTGTATTAGTGGTGGTATTAGCAGAGCGAGTCAAATGACCCGCACTCGCCAGCTTATTCACCGCCGTGTCGGCCAACTCTCCCGCGCGGGCACCCGCCCATTCACTGGCAACCGCAACGCCATCGTCAGCCAACTGAATCATTGCAGCGGCGACGCCATCGGCCAACGGCCCCAGCATACTGTCAGCCCCAGCCCACTCACCCACTGCTGCAGCCGCCGCATTGGCACGTTCACTGATAAGTGTCGCCACCCCAGCCCCCGCATTACTGGCCAAGTCTGTCACAAGATCAGCAGTGATATTGCCGACGCTTAACTGAGTGCCAACCTTGCTTGTGTCAAGCTTGCTAATGCCAGCATTGCTCGGTGTATCAAGTGTTCTAGCAGTGTTAGTGGTGGTATTCGTCGCCCTGCCAGGGTGAGTATTCGTCGCTGCATTAGTCGCGGTATTAGTGTTGGTGTTGGTGTTAGTGCTGGTATTAGTGTTGGTATTAGTGCTGATGTTAGTGCTGTTATTAGCAGTAACACGCTTAATATCAGCAATGTTAACACCCGACTGCTTAACCACTGGCTTACCATTTGGTTTACTGCTCGGCTTATCAGGCTGCAGCACAGAGCGGAGTTGATCACCCGCACTCGCCAGTTGACTCACCGCCGTGTCAGCCAACTCTCCCGCGCGGGCACCCGCCCATTCACTGGCAACCCCAACGCCATCGTCAGCCAACTGACTCATCGCAGCGGCAACCCCATCGGCCAACGGCCCCAGCATACTGTCAGCCCCTGCCCACTCCCCCACTGTTGCAGCCGCCGCATTGGCACGTTCACTGATAAGTGCTGCAACCCCAGCCCCCGCATCACGGGTCCATTGTGTCACCAACGCACCAGCCAGTTTACCTACGATCTGTTTGTTGCCTGGCTGCTTATTGTCTGGCTTTTGGCCACCAGCAGTCACGCCACCAGTGGCCCCGTTGACATTCGCGGTGATGTCGGCTGATGATTTACTGGGCACACGAGTCTGCCCAAACTGATCACCCTTGGGGGTATTTCTGGCTTCGACTTTATTCTTAGTACTGTTCTTAGCACTGTCCTGAGTACTGTCCTTAAGGCGGTGAATTTGTTTCAGCTTTAGCGCCTGCTGATCTAAGGCCTTATTCGCTTGCGCTGTTATGTTTGCTAGCAATAACTCTGCCGTAGACAACCCATCCAACTTGACACTCGCCGCGCCAATATCATGCTGTAAACCGCTCAGTTTTTGGGATTGCTTTTGATAACTACTGGTTAATTTATTCGTGGATTTGTTGGCCTTCTTAATGGCCACACGCTGTTTTTTCAATACCTGCTCAGATAACCTTGCTGATGACTTTTTTGCCTGAGTCAGTTTGATCAGCTCTTTACGCGCAGCCATTATCTGCGCAGAGCCTGATCCAAGGGCACTCGAGTGCAGCTTAACAAGCTTGATCGCCTTAGGCTTAGGCTTAGACTTAGCCTTAGACTCGGACTGAGTGACGTTATCTGTTGCTCGCTTAGCTTGACTTAATGCTTCACGGGTATCATGCAATCTAGAAGATAATCCCTTAACACTCAACACTCGTTTTAGCTTTCCCGCTAACGCTGTCAAGCTGCTACCACGCTCGGACACTGCACTCTTTACCTGGCCCACACGCTTGACAGCGTTTTCGATGGGCCGACTAAATTTGCCTACCGCTGCAATGGAAATATTAGTATCAGCCACGGTCTACCTCTTTTTAATACCCAGCTTTGCCACTGCTAGATGGTAACGACGCATGGCTTCATCAATGCGCCAGCCCAATATTTCACTCGGGTTTACGTGGTAAACCAGAGGGATCACATCCGTTAAGACTTCAACGTCTCGCGGCGAAAGCAGTCCGCCGATTTTTGCAAAAAATCAATAAGCCGCTCCTGCAGCTGATTCCAATCAGGCAAACTCATGCGCGCCAGTTCGTCACGACTAAAGCCTGAGCAACTGGTGCTAATAAATAACGTGCGATCCCACTCATCATCATGGGCATCCATCAAATCAGTGGTGCCCACTGACGGTGGGCGCAACTTGTATGTGGTTTTATCTTGGCCGTCATCACCTTGAAAAGGCACCAACAACACAGGTTCATGTAAATTCGCTTCATCGGACGCCATCAGCTCGATAGCTGTCGATTGCATCAGCCCTAACACCGCGTCTTGGATACTATTGTAATCTGGGGTAATGAGCCGTTTGAGTTCCACCAGACTTAAGCCGGTGCTGGCGCTAATACAAGCGCGCAGTAAAACGGTGTCCTTGCCTTTGTGGGCTTTGCTGAGCTCACGGTGCTGGCCCATGGTCAAAGGCTTGATCACAACCGTGTTAACGGCTTGGCTTTTATCATCATCAATCGGCCAGTTAAGGTCGTGTGTTTTAGCTTGAAACATACATTTGGTACTCCTAGAAAAAAGCCCCAATCAAAGGATTGAGGCTGTGCTGTCATGACTTAAATTAACAATATGGGTTAAGGCATACCGATATTACGGCGATGTACTGCCATCAAATCACCATTGCCTAAGTTAAGGATCTGAGCATTACGGTCAATGTCATAAATCACTTTGCCACTTTCTGTCTTTTTATAGGCACTGATGGCCATTTCCAGCTCTTGATCTGGCAACTCGCCCATTTTACTGGCTGACTCAGTAATCGAAATCACTTCACCGGTTAGGCTGTAAGCAATAGCAAAATTATTGCCGTCTTCATCTTGTTGAGATTCTTTCACATCAACTTGGCAAAGTTCACCAGCAGCCAACCCAAACGCCGCCAACAACTCTTGGTTAGCGCCCTTGACTTTAAACTTGCTGTTCATTTTCTCCAGACCCACCATGATTTCACCTGGAATAAAAGCACCACCACGGGTTTCCTGCATCACCTTTTTGATTTCTGGTGCGTTAAACTCGTCCAATTCTTTGACTAACGGCTGACCGTTAACCATGCCATGTCGAGTAATGCGTGAGCGTTGTCCTGCCATTATAAAACTCCTTCTAGGAATGATTCGACAATGCCGACATCTTCAATTAAGTGATAAACCATGTGTTCATTAGGCGCATAGCCGTGGTATTTAATCGCAATGTGCCATTCACCATTAAGGTAATTGTCGACACTGTTCAGCGTTGGATGCAAATACACTTGGGCACCCATAATGGTTTCATCAGCCTGCAGAGATTTAAGCCAAACATTGAGCTTGGTGATCTCTTGCTCCATAAACGTTTTACTGAGGTTACGCGCCATGGCGCGCTGAGCTGTCTTGGCCAACTTACGCACGATGGCGTACTCAAGGCCTACCTGAGACACAAAACGCCCCATCACACAGCGATTACCAATCAGGGAAAAACCGCCCATTGAAGTTCGTGCAAAATACGACACACCATGTTTGTTCAACAAATCACCATTGGTTGATTTGTCCATAATGTTGTAATCAATGGTGCGGGCAGTGCCCTCAATCAATGCGCCCATGCCACCCTTGGCTGGGCTTTCCCAGGCTTTCACCCGCGCAAAACATGACAGCGCAATCGCGGCCGCTGAAAAGTACACCTTACCCTTCGCCGCTTGGCTGTACACCGCCACTTGAGGATCGACCATGTAAAAAGCCTCATAGCCGCTACCCGCACCGCCTAAACTCTTGGAGTAATCCACCGCCGCAGTATCATTGGTATTGGGCCCATCACCGACCGGCACAGCAAATAAACGCTTGCCCATGGCGGCAAGAGAATCGGCCACCGGCTTAGTGTTAAAACCAGGCGCTGCAATGTGAGTCGGGATTTCCATGCAATCAGCCAGAGCTTGAATACCCAAGCGCTGACCTGTGGCTGCATCCACTTTACCAATTACGTTACTGGTGGTTGCCTCGGTATCAGCCCCCTCTTCGACAATCACCGCATAAATGGGCACTGAGACCAGACGGAAAATCTCATAGCAGGTGCGCCATAACGTCCCGCGTTCGGTGCCCGCCATGTCTAACTTGGCTGCATCACCAAGATTTGCAATACGCACCGGGCTATTTTTTGGCAATAGCGGATCGGCATCAGGCGCAGTGCCCACGACACCCAAGACTATCCCCCCGAGCGGCCCCATTGGTGGCGGCGCTGGATGACTCATGACACTGATACCGTTATGCACAAATGATGCAATCTCTGGCATTATTTTTCTCCTTGTTGTTGACTGGCCAATGGCGTGTTTTTATCCACGTTACTGGCCACTGTCTTGTTAGATGTGTGGTTAGATATGTTGTTAGCTACGTGATTTGATATTGGCGCTGATATTTTATGCGCCAAGAGTAAAAAACTCGCTTCGCAAGCCAGCAGCTCGACGTCATCACCGACTTGATACCAATGTTGACGGTTAGGGCACTGATAAGGCGCTAATACCCTATAGCGCTGACGCGCCTTGGTTAAAGGCGCTTGGGATAAGGTTGCCATTAGGCCTCCGGATACAAAAAAAACA
Organism: Shewanella sp. VB17; assembly: GCF_013248905.1. NCBI lineage: Bacteria > Pseudomonadati > Pseudomonadota > Gammaproteobacteria > Alteromonadales > Shewanellaceae > Shewanella > Shewanella sp. VB17. The sequence continues at coordinate 1,289,850 of NZ_JABRVS010000001.1, read as the reverse complement.
GTAAGCCTGCAATAGGGTTACTGGTTTTTAGCTATAAAAAAACCGCCAAATAGGCGGTGGGTTAGTCTACTTGCGGTGCGGCTTGTTGTGCCGCTTTTTGGGCGGCCAGAGCCGCATCGAATACCTCCGCCGGCACCCCATGTTCGAGGGCAAATTCTCGGCTCACATTGATGTAATTTTTGTTATTACATCTGATACTCGCGACACATTCATCGGTATTGAGGTTTTGCTCTTCATCCATTACTAACATACTATTACTCCCATAGGATTTAATTTACTTACAAGCACTTACAAGTATTTATAAGTACCCGAGAGTACTTACAAGTGTTTACTTTGGCTTAACTGCTGAGGAGTTAAGTTAGTGAGCACGTTTCTCTGGTCATCATATATACCGAAATAATCAGAGATATCTTTATCTGACTTGAGCGATGACGCAGTCAAAATAAAGGGATTATGATGCATCAAAAACTTAACCTCTCTGGCTGTCCCCGACTCGATTAAACAACTATATAAATTTATCTTTCCGATCTGAAAACTAACAGGAAAATCATTGATGGTAATTTTACAGTTCGAGAATTGAAACTTCTGAATATATGCTTGGTGCCCCCAAAACATATAGTGAGTGCCAGGGTTACTCGAAACCGCCGTTTCTAAGTTGCAGTCAATAATATTTATATCCCCACCGCCTATCATCGCCACGTCATGACCCACTTCCTTTTCATTTGAATCAAGATCGTCACGTAAACGCTGCCTAAGCGTATATTTCTGCCCATCAATGCCTTCGATTCGCAATACATCACTATAACAATGAACCCGAGCGTTAAGCTCAACGATGGCACCCGCTGCCACTCTGACGACCAATACATGATGTCGAGTATTTTCAACACAATGTTTTAATGTCCGGTAAGCGCTTGCTAAGGTTTTACCATCGTTAGCATCATCGCCATTAATGGGATCGAGATAACGCACTTCCGTAGTTTTACCTACTGAGTTGAGTACACTCTGGTTAATCTCGTTAGCTTTTTGCGTCAACTCAGCTAATTTACTGTTTAACGCACCGTCTATCTCGCCCATTTTGCCCGCGACCGCCGCAGTCATGTTATTAACTGATTCGATTAACGCCCCTGTTTCTTGCGTACTCATAACCCTCTCCTTTTTTATATACACCATTAATAGATTTGTGCTCTGGAACAAACGCAATAGTTAATGCACAGAACTCATTGTGCGAGCATACTACTAAGTCATTGATTCCTAGCGTCATCCCTCTACTTTTAATAAACGCTGGCAAAAGCTAGCAAATACTAATAAAAGCTGTGTAAAAAACCGGGTACAGAAAGCGGTACAGAAAAAAACGGCCGAACAAACGGTGGTTAGGTTTCAGTTGGCAGAGGATAGCGGGCTTTAATTTGATTGACCGCGCTAAGCCATTTTTGCTTGTACTCATCGGCAGCATCATTGCCGTTTTCAACCTCAAAGCGCCATTCCATATTAAGTGGATCTGATTCTGCTTTATAGGCTAACTTACGAGCCGCAATAGTGCGGCGTGTGGTATCATTCTTTAACGCTTGGGCGAATTCTTCATCCGAATAATTCTTCTGCAATTCATCAATATCATCACCCGCATTTACAATAACTAGTGTTTCCATTCTTATCTCCATTAAAGTCCACAACTCAGTACATTAGCAGCCTTCGTGGGATCATAACTAAACACATTATCTGGTAAATTACTTGTAAAACCAGATATCGACACCGACTGTAATCCTATAATCATTGCCATATTATTATTTACTTTAGGGAATAATGAATCCATGGTTCCGCCCTTGCTAATGGATACCACTCTCAGATGTACATTCAAGTACCCCATTAATCCTGTTACAAATGGATGGTCACCGGTTGCTAAACCACAATTAACAAATCGTAACGTAACATTCAATCCGCCCGAATTAACTGTTCCTCTAGTGACCACGCCACCAAATGTGTGATTATAATACGGCTTACCGCCAGTAGGAATTGACTCATGAATAATATCAACATCTCTAATTGTTAGTGAAAAATCTTCTCCTTCGAAATAATTACAAACGTAAGCATCATCCCAAGTTCCCTTAGGGTTCTTCGTCATCCGAAAAGTAATTTTAGGCTTGATGACAACCTCACTATTGGCATGATAAACGGTGATCAATATATTTTTACCATGCGACGAGTTATGGTGGACATTGCTCTCGCAGATATATTCTTGGTTACCGAACAAATTTATAGTGACGAATGAACCAGGAATGGCTTGTTTAATAGCAAATAAAATTGTTTTAAATGGTTTATTGAAACTCCCGTTTCCTGTAAGGTCATGACCATCATTACTCACGAAAAAGTTAACCGAGGCCATAGAGCGAATGGCATTGGGCACACTCTCCGTAGCATGATTCACCTTCTTATCAATCTCTCCCATCTTGCCCGTCACCGTCGCAGTCATGTTATTGACTGATTCGATTAACGCGCCTGTTTCTTGTGTACTCATATAAGTCTCCTTTTATACACCATTAATTTAATTTGTACCGTGACCAAACACAGCAGGTATAGCCATAGCATTTAGGCATAAAAAAACCGCCTAGTTGGCGGTGGGTTAGGTTTCCGTTGGAAGTTCTGGTTTTTCAGGCCAGACTACGGCAGAAAACACTTGCTCATGTTCTGTAATATCCCTCAGGGATTCTCGATAGATACGAAAAGGGGCAATATCAAGCTCTTTATCCATAGCAATATTAACTAAATAATCCGCTTCAACTAGACGTGGGGCTCGATACGCTCGAATTTTGTCTAATTCGCCCCCCGTTTGGTAATCATCAAGCACGTTATTCGCTTCACTTTCTGACAATCCCAGCTCTTCTAGCAATTGCTTATCTGCCGGAATATTGATGAGTGTCTCACCTCGAAATACTAATTTAGGGATCATTACGATACCTCCAGCGGTGCTACTACAGGAAGATTATATCCTACGTAGGTTGTACCATGATTATTATCAGCATCACCAGATTCTGCATCTGCTAACTGAACGGTTTTAGCGATATACCTAAAGTTACGAGCTTCATGTCTATAAAACTCATCTCCTTCTTGATAAACTTTGAACGTTAATGGACTGTTAGAAGTAATGCGGTATTTCAATCTCCCCCCACGAAGCATAAAACAAGAATGAGCTCGAGATATATATCCTTCATCTGGTGAATTGTAATCTGAGTCTGGGCCATTGGGATCTAGTTTTTCAACATCACACCACCCTTTAAAGCCCACTTTTGCTACCGTCTGTCGATAACGTTGAACGTTCACCAAAGTCCGGAGATAATTCGCATCTCCATCCCAAGAATATGACTGCCCTCTCAACACTACTAATGCCGATGCAATATGTGAGGAACTAGTATCAAAATCATTCTTACCCTTATTCCAAGTATAATGACGATAGACTTCTATCTTGGTTTCTTCACCCGTTTCCATTCTGAAATAAACCGGATAAAAGGTATCTTTGTCGCCATCGACTTCTAATTCAGTAACGTATCGGCCTTCACCGTTAATATTGACGGCCTTAGTAGTATCCATCCAAGAGTTAAAAGAAGATTTTGCAGCATTCACCTTCTTATCTATCTCACCCATCTTGCCCGCGACCGTGGCAGTCATGTTATTGACTGATTTGATTAACGCGCCTGTTTCTTGCGTACTCATATAAAGCTCCTTTTATACGCCATTAATTAGATTTGCACCGCGATTGTACGCGGCAGTTAATTGTCTAATGATATTGCTAAATTCTGTTTTTGACGCGAAACGAGCATCCGCGATGAGCTTACTATGCACCTCTGCACTGTTGGCTTTATCGCTGAGCTGAAAATCTTGCAGCATTTGCCGATGCATACTGTCGACTTGCGCGGTGGCCATCTGGATAAATTGCACGATGACACTGCTCAGCTCTTGGTTGATGGTCTCCAATACTGCTTGCTTAGCATAAAAATCCGCTGATTTGCCATCAAGCCGCTCGGCATCGACTGACTTGGCACTTTTGAGCAAATACCGAGCATCGGCGGTGAGCTTGTCATACACCTCAGCACGGTTGGCTTTGTCGGTTATGCGAAAATCATGCAGCATCTGTCGGTGCATCATGTCCACTTGCGCGGTGGCCATTTTGGTGAATTCTTCATCAATCAAAATATTGAGGTTTTCAGTGCCCACCACCACGGTCACACTATCACTGGGCAATGTGCTCAGGTCTAAGGTGATTGGCTGAATACAGTGGCCGTCTTTGGGCTTATAGTTCAGCGTGGTACCGGGGGCAGAAATCACCCCTAATAAGGTGCCGTTATCAAGCCAAAAGCCCAATTCTCTAATGGGGTATTCCTGCGGGCCACTAAATTTACCCACAGCCTGCAGTTGATTGCGGCCCATATTTTTATATTCACCAAACTCCACCCGTTGAATTTCATTTTTTAGCCGAGTTTGATCTGGGTTCGGGGTATAAGCAGTGTCACCGGCTGATACCCATTTAAGATTTAAGCTGATCCCTTTAGACTTGGCGCTAATACATTCATCTAAGCCCTGACGGGTGATCACTAACTTCAGTTGATCGCTCATTTTCGTTACCTTATAAAACGGCTATCGCGCTAACGCTTGATGCCGTAACACTGTAATGGGCTGCTACCGCCGTCATACCCACCTGACCATAACCTGTGATAATAGGCACAGCGGCCTGCAGGTTGAGGGGGTGAATATTGATCGCTGGCGGCACTGCTGCAGCAACGGATAAAAACACCTTAGCACTTGGCATTGGCCAAAGCCCTGCCTCGCCATGGGTGTTTTTTATGTTAGTACTTGGCGCACCGGATCCTGTTAACCTCAAGCTGGTTTCCACCCCAAACATCAAGGACAGTTCAATTTTATCCCGCTCTGATTGAGTGTCAGCTATGTAGGCCTGCAGCTTTTTCACGTTGGCCACATTCACCGGTTTATTGCCTTTTTCCCAAGCAATCACCTCTAAGCTGTAAGGCTGGCCTTGGGGTGTTTGTTGGTACCAAGGCTTGATTTCGCTTAAAAAATCAAATGACTCTAGCGCCATATTTAAGCCTGCTCGGGTACCACTTAACTGGCGAATCTGCCAAGCGTTACCCGCGAGACTGCGCTTAACATGTTCAGAGTCTGCCGTGTCCCACACGGGCAATTGACGCTCGGCGGCCAAATAAGGCACCACATCGATACTGGTATGCCACGCATCCAACAACTGGGGATATGGATGGTCAACCGCATACATCTGCTGAGTAAGGGACAACTCTAGCGCTCTTTCTAACGCGCTGCGGTTGTCCGGTAATACACTATAGGTTTTCAGTGCTGACGGTAATGTTGATTGACTCAAGATAAGGCGCCTCACTATGGGCACAGCGCAGTGGCTGAGCGGGTTGGATAATATCGCCTCGGTGAGCGCCGGTGGTTTTCAGTAACACACTGTAAAGCATGGATGGCTCAATGCTGCCACCCAAGCGGTGCTGAGTAATCGCATAATCTTGCACCGCTTTTTCAGCGGCTAACTTAACCACATCAGCATCTGGCCCTGGTCTAATGTACAGCTGCGCCGCACATGACCAATATTGAATCGAGGCGGGTTTTACTGTGATTAAATCGGTCTCTTGGGCAATATCGTCACGGGCTAAATAGGCTTGGGTGGCATTAATCAAGGATGACTCTGGCACACCATCTCCTGCATGGGCCAAAATAAAACAATCCACCACCCCAGGCGTGACCTGCCTTGCCTGTGCATCCTTAGTTAAACCGGCACTTTCGTGCTGTTCAAATTCATAGGTCACCAGCACTTTATTAAGCTCAGGACTGGCCACTTTTACCAAAGGTCTGCCGCCTAACGTCATGGCATGAAAGCGATATCCGGAGCGAGTGCCGGTACTTGCCAACGCATAAGCCCCCAAGTAATAACGGGTTAACAAGGATTCATTACTTTCCATTGATGGCGGCACCCGAGGAAATGCATTAGCATCGCCGGGATCAAGAATTTGACGCTTAACACCTAATTGGCTAGCGATCAGATCTACCATGGCGTTATCTGTGGCATACATGCCAAACATTTGCTGAGCCTGAGCATTCATCTGCCTAAAGTGGCTCTGTAAAATCACCGTAAACGCTTCGGTAAATTTAGTCAGCAGCTCAGCTTCATTATCAAAGGTCTGGCGCACAGCATCTACATCAGCCGGTGCTGTCTCTTGCAAGTACCCCAATACATCGGCTTTAACCTTATTCAACAACACATCAAAAGTGGGGGTGGTGATAATGTCTGATTTAGGTAAGGGGTTTTGGTGTGGAAACATCCAGCGGTACCTCAAACTTAATAGAACGCCCTTGCCATTGACCTTCAAAATACAAACTCAGACCTGTGGCATGACGTTTGGCTACGCAACTGCTAGGGACGAAATCCTGCAGCCCGTTAACCGGGTTATAAAAAGCTTCGATTGAAGCGGCTTGAATACGAACCAACATACTTGCCGACATATTAGCGGCCAGGTTTTCACGCACTTTACTGCCAAACGTGGGCCGTTTAGCTCGCCCTGAGAGCGGCGTGGTCATCACCTGAGTCACACGACTCACTAACTGGGCAAAGCCGTCGATGCTTCGACCTGTACTACGATCAATTCCTATCATTGCTGCTGCTCCGGCGCGCTCGTTTTAGGCTCCCCATGCGGATGCACATGACCGTTGTAAATATCACGATCAGCTTGCATGGTCCGAGTCTTATCACTTGACTCTCCCTTGGCATGGATATTCTTACCGGCATCGATGTTATTGTCTGCATGCACGTTTTTGGTTGCATGCACCAGCTTAGTATCGAGCTTAATCATCTCTGACGCTTTAAAGGTGAGCGTGCCGGCATCCATGTCCCATATTTCGGCGCACTTATCACCGTAAGTTGTCATTATCTGAGCAGGATTATCAACAGGGAACGGGAATTGGCTGGAGTCGATGCCCACTAAGGCGATGCTTTGGAGTCCGGTATTACCGGCTGCAAAGTTTAAAATCAACGCCTGCTCTCCAACCGTTGGGCAGCGGTAATGTGAGACCCGGCCAGCCGATTGTGCAAACCATTTTATAAAGGGGGTATCGAGTTCACCGTGCTTTATTTTAACAAGCTGGTGACTCTCATGAACTTGGCTAATGTGGCCAAGCCGTATCATTAGTTGCATTCGGCGGCGGAGCTCTTCTACTTCTGTGCTTAGCTCTTCCATGCGTTCAAGATAAGGGCTCAGCATGTCACGTACCAATGATTCAATCATCTGGCGCATGGGCAACCTCCAGCGGTTTATATTCGGCGGCATGATTATCATTAATAGGGTTAATCGCGACACGAATGCCGCCTCTTATTTCTGCGGCGGCCCATTTAGATGCACCTAACAAGACTTGCTGTTGCCAGCTCACTACCCAGGAGTCATAACCCTTCTCAGTGGCGTTTTGATCGCCTCGCGGAAACGCATTAATGGCTGTGGGCTTGGCCACCACAGCACTTAGGCCCCAGGTGCCCTGTTCAAACACACACTGAGAAACCGATACAGCAAATTCTTGGAGCTGGCGTCGAATATCAACCAGCTCAAGCCCTAATATACAGTGCAGCGAGCAACGCACATTGACCGGATAGCGGCCATCGCACGAGTCTTGGCCTTTGGGTAATGCTTCTATGTCTAATAAGCACGCCGGAGCCAACTCAGATAAATCTTTATTTGAATCATAATCCTCTATGGTTACGTTATCAAAGTGATCCACCAGCGCTTCAATGATGGCATCTTGAAATTGGGTAATGGAAATATTTATAGTCATGGCGTCTCGATATTTAACACGTGATTAGTCGTTGCCATTTAGAACAGTATTGAGTAAACCCCAGAAATAGAAAACCCGCCAAAAAAGGCGGGCTGGACACTGAGGTTTTACTTAGATACAACTTAATTGAGCATACCAATAATGTACTGTTTTTTAGCGAAGAAAATATCCCTATAAATGTCCTTTTTTAGCCCTTTTTTGTCCTTTTGTTCCAAAAATAAGTATTTAATCCCTAATTTTAACCCTGAAAGTGATGATTTATGGGTTTTTAGTGATCCATCATTTTCCCTATAACAGCAATAGAGAGTCGTGTTTCTCTTTAACTTACGCTTTTTATCGATAATGAATATGAAACTCAATGGAGCTTTAAGCACGCAGAATAAAAAAAGGGGGGGAAACTGGCTGATATTGGGATGGAGTGACCCAGATGTCAGGCCACACATAGGATGATTAGTTTATGAGCTCAAAAGGCTTATTCTCATGCAGGTTAGAGGCAAATTGATAAATAATATCTTTCTCTTTAAACTCAGTGACATTGACCTCAAGAGCATGCATCTCATTGGAAACTTCTTTAAAAGCCCTTAAAACATCACTATCGTTTGTCACCGGTTTTTCAACAGCAAACATCATGTGTGTAGGGTCAATTGTTTTTGCTTGAATTAACCGTTTAACTCGGCTAATCCACAGCTCCCCATGCTCTATCAATTTAAGTGGCTTATCATGATGAAAAGCTATGCTGCTATTATCTTAGCCCACACAACCATCGATAACCGTGGTTTATCACCCTTGCTGACCTCATGCTCCACTCCAGCAGGGATCGCCATCCAATGACCCTGCTTTTCTTCGACTGATTCATTGTTAATTAAAAACCGTGAAGGTCCGTAGCTGTCCAGTCGGCATATGTATGACGTAGCATCCCCGTATGCGTTATCAATGTGGTTAATCACGAAATCATCCGCTTCAAATAGATGCACTCTTGCTTCTACCACCTCATGACCCTTAAATAGAGAGCGGATCTCACCTTCAAGTGCCGATGTTAATAACGAGAAGGCAGAAAAATGATGATGACCGTCGACGGTAATGACCCGCATATTCTGTAGTGCTTTTGCAATAAACCAGCCACACTCCGATTGCGATAAATCTGTTATCGTTTCATCCATGATGTTATTAATATTTTGATCTACACTATTTTTAAGCATATTAATGTCCTTTTTATCATTAGTCTCATTCAAACAATGCTGATTCTGCACGGCGGAGCCAGTATAAGTAAGACTTCTTCGAGTCAAACCCAACTAAAGCCCAGTTACGCTGACATAAATAATGCACTCGTAAGGCTCTGCGACAACCACTACTTAATGCCTCTATGCGGCGATCGTATGTCAGTACATGACTTGGTACCTCAAAATCAATAACACTAGGCCCTCTGATTTCCCCCAATTTATCGCATGCACTGCGACTTGCATGACCCTGCCCATACTCACGGCTCTGCCAATAACGTCCCCATTGTGTCAGTCCATGTCGTAATACTTTAATGCTCATTTTTTGTTGCTCATTTTGCATAATGTTCCGCCCGTTCTACTTCAGGTAGAGGGATCACAAATACCTGCTCACACAGTGCAGCTAAGTCATCATAACTCACGGGGTGAATGCCTTTTTCCCAACGTTGGTAAGTTTTAAGGTTCACCCCATAAGTATCTGCCACCTCTATTTGAGTTAACCCTCTAATTCTTCTTGCAATTTTTAAAAGATCGCATCCTTTCGCCATTATTTTCCTCTCAAGTCACAAGTTGTTCTTTTTTTACCTCTATAACTCTGCCAATCGAATTTGACCATCACACTCACGGCATCCTGCAAACGCTGATACGCTCGTTCACCCAGTAATTGCTGTAACGCTTTTTGATCTAAGTTAGTCACAAAGCCTGTCGGCTTGTTGGCATATAGCCGCTTGTCTAAAATACGGGTAAACCAGAGTAATTCATCACGCGAACCACGCTGTAGACCAATTTCATCGATGATCAGTAAGTCAGGTTCTAAAAACTCAGAGAGTAAATGTCCTTCGGTCAAATGATTATATCCATAAGACTCCCGCGCCCGAGCAAACAGATCCATCACACTCATTAACATAACTGAGTGATGCTTGGCGATTAGTTCATTAGCTATCGCACTGGCGATATGATTTTTACCCGTTCCTGGCGTACCAGTGAAGAGAAAACCCTTGCCTAGTGAGGCTAATTCAACGAAACGACGAACATATTCTTGAGCAATATCTACCGCCTTAACTTGCCCTGCTAAACGGGTATAATAATTATCAAAGGTACACGCTAAAAAACGTTTATTAAGTCCAGACTTACCGCTAAGTTTGTCTAGTTTTTGCGATTGATGACGCTTAAACGCTGCGATTTCATCGCGTAATTTTAATTGCTTAATATGTTCACGAGTACAAGGTGTAACACTGGCAGGACAACCTAATTTATTCAGCAGTATACTTAGTGATACTGTATTATTCGCCATTGATTGCATTGTTATAGCTCCGTATTGAAATCCTGTTCATATGCTCCTAAAAGATGGTCATGACTTTGAGAATACCTTGGAATATCTAGCACATTCACTTTAGGTGTGTCGTTAATCTGCTGTAACCAACGCGCTTCAAACCCAAGCCAACCACGAGTGGCACAAATCGCAATGCAATCATCGACCGAATAACCAACCGCCACTGCCTCATGTAAATGCCGAGCAAGACGATTGACTGCCGTTTGATTCAGATCCGATTTTTTCCGTTTTCGCATTGCCATCCAATCCGCCAAAGCTTGCTCACTTGGCATACCTGGCCAAGATGAAAAATTCAATGCTTGTGTTTGAGATGATTTTTTTACATTCGCTTGTAAAGATTCATTGACTGGTTCAAAAGAGTGACTGATTCTGGTGCTATCTGACGGCCCCCCCCCTATGCCACCTGACGATTTACCTGTGCTATTTAACGGCATATTCCCTGTGCCACATAACGGCATAGGCGGTGCTATCTGACGACATAGTGTTAAAGTATACATATTCGAACTATTTCCCTTTGGCCCTTTTCTATTGGTCACCATCAATAAGCCACTGTCTGCCAACTCCTTAATGTGTTTCCTTACTGTGCTTTTAGCTATTTCACATTGATCAGCAATATGCTGATAACTCGGCCAACACTCACCACTATCACTCGCATTGTCAGCCAACTTAATGAGCACCAGCTTACGCAGCGGATTACCCACTTTGACTTTCATCGCCTTCACCATCAATTCCATACTCATCGGGCGCTCCCCCGCTCGCTCAGTTCAGCAAAAGTAATCACATTGCCGAAACATCCTTGAATGTATAACATGGTGCTGCCTCTCTCGGTATTAACCCACATTGGTCATTAAACATCTGCAGGCTTGCTTACATCCCTTACCGGATCCCCAACATACTAAAAATACGCTGATTATCTCTGGCGCTCTTTGAGCCAAAAAATGTGATATTTCATCAATCAATGAAATAGGCCAACCTATAGAAAATCCCAAATGATGGTAATAGTGTTTTAATTTCATCTGCATCCGCACAACATGAAGGATACAAAATGTATACCGCAATATACACCAACTACAGCAAAAAACAAACTTAAACCTAACATTTTGTTACGTTGTAGTGTTGAGGTACAAAGTGTATGATTTGGTACGGTTCTGTGTATGAATGTTTTGGAGTTAGTTCTGGCTATGAGTAAACCCAAATGGGCAACAAATGCGGAAGTTCTGATGAGGCGCAACGGCATTCAACAGGGTGATCTTTTAGAGGTTTTTGGTGTCACCACCAAAGGAGCAATAGGTCATTACTTTAACGGGAGAAGAGAACCTTCTTTAAACGGACTGATCAAGTTATCAGAATTCCTGAATATCAGCATGTCTCAGCTGTTTGGGGATAATATCTCACCTATAGAACTTGAAACTGTGACAACAAGCCTTTACATTGCTGAGCAACAGCACTTAACGGATGCGTTAAAATTATTAGCTAGAGCGATTGACATAAGCCCAGATGATATTACTGTATTTTTTAACGTTTTTGAAAAAATGGGAGCGGGTAATATACTTAAGGCGGCTCACATTTTGGCTGAAGCAGATCATCAATCAACAGATAAAATCACTGCTGTTATTGAAATACAAGACTTTATAAAGCAAACAGCAAGCTAGCATTTCGCTAGCTTTATATGATTAACTTGCAATCCTTAAATGAGATTTATCGGCAGAACTTATTTTTTTAGAAATAGCAATCAAACGTTCATCACACACCTTTATCTCTCTCATATACTCGGCTATGTTCCCTTTATTCTCTTCTGCGGCGGCTCTATCCATCGCTATCTTAATCAACTCTAAATAATGATGTTCACAACTTAAACCAGTATTAACACTTGATGCATCTACTGAACAAGTTAAATCTGCCTTTTTTAAAGTTAAATAAAGAAAATAAATGGCCAGAGCAAACAAACTCATAACAATAGAAATAGTGATAAGGTTAAACATTTTTAAATTCCTTCCTTGTAAAATTGAATCAAAATCAAGTAAATAAGAGCTAAGATATTTAACATAGGAATACCATTACGATACACATTTTTTAATGAATAACCACAAAAAAAACTTTACACACTTAATAATCAACATAAATACATTTAACTCATGCAGTGCATAAGCGCCGCCTCTAGATGCATATAAAACCAACATTTACATAACAACCAACCAATCAATCTTAAGATAAAAATTCAATAGAGAAATCTGTTAAGACATAAATAGTAACCTTGCATAAAACAATATCTATTCTATTTACAAATAGATTTTCTCTAAAAATAATGAATAACAAAGTAAATAACTTCGACACACCAATATTGCTTCATATTGATAACAAATAGGCTAATTCAAATTGACCAAAAAAATGTATACATACACAGCCTTCATTGGCATCGTTATCTTTATTTAATGCCTATACCATCAATTAAGACCGTAACAACTTTCAATACATCTCTAAATACAAGCAACATCGATTATACATAATGTACAAACAAACTCAACAGCGATAAATACATTATGTATTAACAATACATAATGTATTTCGAGTATCTAATGTGAACAAAAATAGAGTTTAATCCTCTAATAATATGGAATCAATTGACCTATCTAATGGATTCAACTCGGAAAATGATAAGAACTAAATAATGAATTTTACTGAATACAAACTCCCCATAACGAAAGTATTGCAATCTACCAACTCAGCTTTTTACCACGACTACAACCGAAAAACACTGAAATCAAGTGCGATCGGCGCAGATCTTAGCGCGTTGTTTTTCTCGTAAAGCCACTCTGCTGCTGAGCGGACGAGCCACAAATAAATAGGGCTAACACTAAGTTAACCCTAAAAGAGGCCATGCAAGATAAAAACAAACCAAGCTATTGTTTATTAAAGAATTGATTTTACTTTACATTCTCTAACAAGCCTGCTGAGTCTTTTTTACATGTTTTGCAATTCGCTTTTCTTTAGCTGTTTTCAGTGGCTTTTTCTTACCTTCTTTACGACCATTTTTCTCTTTACTCATACTTTATCCCGTGAATATTAGCGTTCCTTAACAAGATACATCACATGTAATGAGTCATCTGGATCAAGTTAAGAATAAGATTTTACATCGCGAAAATCGTATGAAAGATGATTCATGACAACACCAACCTAGGCGTGCAATTCAATCACACGTATAGAGTATAGACCAAGCTTAGAGTTGAAGAGCTTAAGACCTTTATATTCATTATTCATTTGTAAAATAATAAGTTCCGACTTAGAACGTCGACCCATTTAATTTTTTACCTCTAATAATCACGAGGAAATATATTTTATTTACACAATATTAGACAAGGTATTTAGCCTTAATGACAAGCGCAGTTTTACAGCCGTGTCAGCAAAAAAACGTACACGTAAAATAAGTTGATAATATCGCCAGATTTGAAATAACCAGTGATAAACACTAACATTGTTATACATACATAAATTACAAGGATGTAAATATGAAATATTTAGCGTATTTAATTACTGTTTTTGTAAATACATTTCACTCTAAGAGCAAGTTATTCCTACTAATATGCTTACTTTTTAGCTCACTGATTGCCGCATCTGAAAGTCAAACGACAGCACATGTATCCTCAATCGGTTTAGCGCTTGGCAGCCCAGCCTCTTTTTTAGCCGGATCCGGTATCCATGATGCAGTGAAAGAGCAATTAGCGTTTGATAGTGATAACGTCAGTCACCTGCCAAACATATTTTCTTTGACCAATCATCTCGGGGAAGAAATCAAGGTCGTGACGGATGATTTCTCCGTTGATATCGATGGTTCTGTATCGATGAATGGTCAAGTCCTAGGGGTCGCTGATTCTGAGTTCATTTTGCAAGGAAATAACGATAAAATCTATGGCTGGATCATCTTAAGAAAGCAAGATCTTGCTTATCAATACACCACCATTAATGGCCATTTATTTGTCAATGAGATTGCTATTACCGATGTTCATCCGCGTTGTGATTTACAATACCATGATCCACTCCTACCAACGGCTTTATCGCAGTTTACTTTTCCGGCCGTGTCAAAAGCGCACCTAGGCAATTATCCTGGTACACATGTTGGTAAATTAGAAAGTAAGCCGGGCTCTCGCTATGTGATTTTATTGGATACACGTAGGATCATGAGTGATGGCGTTCCTTATGATGTCTCTAAAGCGTTTATCTGGACCACTTGGCAAATTGTCGCAGCGAGTTTTTCAATGCTTGATGTGAATGTGACTACCAATAGGGATGTTTATAATAATGCTGCTGTGAGCAGGCGCGGTGGTACAACTATGTATCGTGAAATGGGGCGTTCGAGCTGTCATTATGCATTTGGGACATCAACCTTCTGTACTTTATATCGAGAAAGAGATGCCTATGGTCAAGGTCGCATTGCGGCACATGAAATTGGTCACTTACTGCATTTAGGTCATGACGGCGGATCTCCAGGCGGGGAGTATTATAATGGGATTGCTGATTTTCAATGGGTACCTATTATGGGCAATATTTGGATGGCCACAAGTTGGCAGCATGCCCTGCATCAATGGAGTAAAGGCGAATATTCAGGTGCCTCTAATCGTGAAGATGACTTCAATATTATCAATGGCTTTATTCCATTCAAATCCGATGACATTGTGACTTCTAAGGCCTTAATCATCGACTCCGACGGCAAGGTAAGTGCCAGTAATAATACTGGACAAATAGAACGCAATACCGATACTGATAGCTTCACCTTCAGTATCAACTCAGCAAGCTCATATGTTAATTTCACTATCGATAGGACTGAGCATATGGGCGGTGGTATGTTGGATACTCAAGCCTATATAAAAGACAGCTTCGGGTATACACTAGCGCAGTCGAATAACAACGTGAATCGCTCAGCCTCTTTTAGTCAAAACTTACCCGCTGGAGATTATACTTTAGAAGTATTAGGAGGTGCTGAAGGCAGCCCGAATTGGGGATTTTCAAACTATTCTTCACTGGGTCATTATGCCATTGAAGGATACATTAGCGATATCGGTGACGGAAATGATGAACCTAACATCACCAATCTAGCCAATGGTGCAACCCTCACTGGCACATCACAATTATTTACTTGGGATGCGGGTAATGCACAAGGCTTCTGGTTTTATGCTGGTTCATCACAAGGGGCGAGAGATTATTACCGTAATTCAAACCAAATTAATGGTACGTCGCATACTGTGACAGATTTACCCACAGATGGCTCACTTATCTATGTTACTTTTCATTATCTTGTGGAGGGACAGTGGTTTCAATTATACTTCACTTATACTGCAGCTGATGATACCAACAAAGGAGATCTGGGCCTAACAAGTCCACTTGATGGCGATACGTTAACAGGCTCATCGCAACAATTTACGTGGGATCCCGGTGACGCTACTGGATTTTGGTTTTATGCCGGTTCATCACGTGGAGCACAAGATTATTACCGTAATTCGAGCCAAATCAATGATACTTCACACACTATAACGAGTCTACCCACTGATGGTTCACCGATCCACATCACCTTTCATTACTTAATGAATGGTCGTTGGTCACAACTGTACTATGTTAACACCGCAGCTGAACATTTCGCAGTCAACAACACTAAATCTGATTAATAGAGTGTATTCAGGGCTAATGATAGTTCGCATCATGAGCCCTGATCTATGTTCATGTTTAGCTAAAGTTCACACCATTAGCTTACTAAAGCTATAGCACGGGATCATACTTTTTAATGACGAAATATAGAGGTAAAGCGGAATTATAATAAAAAATGGCCTAATATAGGTAAAAGTGGTCTCAATATTGTCGTAACTAGCTCTACGGTTTGAGTCTAGGGATAATGAACATATGAATGTTAATTTTATTAATCCTTTTTTAGATTCCTTAATTCACGTTATCTCCACCATGGCGAGTATGGAGTTATCATCAGGAAAATTGAGCATAAAAAAAGATAATGACGCAAAAGGCGATGTCTCTGGCCTTATCAGTTTGATCGGACCACAAACCAAAGGCTCACTTTCCATATCGTTCGAACAAAAACTTATTTTAGAAATTATGCAAAACATGTTAGGTGAGAATCCAGGCATGATCAACGAAGAAATAATAGATCTCGTGGGAGAAATCACCAATATGGTGGCAGGTGGAGCTAAGAATATATTGGCTGATGAAGGTTATGAGTTTGAAATGGCCACCCCAACTGTAGTATCAGGTCAAACTCATACTATCCGTCATAAAGTCAAAGGACAAAAAATAATCATGCCCTTCGACAGTCACTTTGGCAAAGCATTCATTGAAATGTGTTTTGAAGATTAACTAACCTGAACTTGGGATAACGAGTGTCACACACTTTTAACTTTTCATTTAAAATCAACAAGTTAAACCCCAGCTAATTGTTGTTTATTCACCCAGCCACTTGCTTAATACCGAAATTTTTGTCGATATCAAGGCGAGATTTCGTACGTAATAGCTGGCTATGACTAGAAAGCACAACAAAGATAGGGGCCAAAATAGCGATATTAAGCGGCGCTGCTTAACCCGAGCTCAGGTTAACTATCTAAAAAACACAGTATAAACCACCACACTATCGCTTAAACGCCATTTTTTATCGGCACAATTTGGTATTTAATCTAATGGGATTAAAATGGTTGATTCACCATAACCCAAAATTGACTTTCATCACCACTATAGGCAAATTCAGTTCGCACCACGACACTTTCTATCTCAAAACGTACTCCGGCACCTAAGGTCCATTGCATATCTTGATGCAACTCATTAAAGCTAAATTCATCACTCACTTGACCAGCCTCAGCAAATACCACCCATTGCCACCATGGAACATGATACAAATTAAAAACAGGCCAAGTTTGCAGCGGCTGCCATTTAGGCTCCATTCTGTATTCGGCAGAATACTGCACGGCACTGCGCCCTACAAATTGGTCTTTAGAATAACCACGTAAACTGTCAAATCCGCCTAAACTAACCCCAGCAAAAGAAGGAGGACGATGGTATTCTTCCGATCCTGAGTCGCCTTCATTCCACGTCGGAGTATCAGCTAAATAAAAATTAAATGCTAAGGTTTGTTGATTGAACCAATCGCTGCTGCCAAGTGACACAAAAGCGCTCTGTTCAAACTCCCACGTTGTCCAACTTTCTCGAGCATCACTGCTATTATCATTAGATCCGTCAGATCCAAAATCACGACTAAAGGTTAAACTAGTACGACCACCATTATGACTATTTTTACCGTTATCACGATTATCCCAATCAAATTTTAGCTTAAGCCCTTGCGCTTTAGTCGGCAGTTCATCGTAACCCACAATATCACGGGTCTGAATAAATGGGGTTAAGGTAATGCTTGATACACCCGATGTTCTGGGATCCCAACCAACATTGTTCTCTGTTGGCATTAAACTTCTAGCCGCACCTTGTGCACCTCTTCCCCAAGGCAACACATATTTGATATGCAGTTTTGCATTGGTCTCATCGCCAACCGCTACAACCATATCAGTGGAGGAATTCGATCTGTTTTGTGTACCTTGGCCACCATTGGGTACAAAATAAATTCCTTCTTTATAGCTAGCTCGGTAATATTCAGCTGAAAACAGCCATTGATCTAGCTTAGGTAATTGATAGTTATTGGCCCCTATGTACGTCAGCCAACTATCGTTGGCACTATAAAGACCCATACCGAATAAAGAGGCTTGAGCTTGACCTGCATGCTTAATTACGCCTGCTCCCCCTATGGTTGTGCTCAATGTTTCTGTAGAGAAAATAAAGGGCACGGCCACAAACTCAGCTTTATATTTTCCCTTTTTAATATTATCAGTGGGAGGGGTCTCTGGATCAGTATCAGAATTAAGTGCACTATCGATATCAATAATAGGGGTCTCTGCGGCTTTGGCTGTCGTGAGATTAACAACACAACACAGTGCCAATATCATTCGGTAATTTATTATTTTTTCTAGCAAAACATCCACCCACTTGTAAGCAATAAGCTCATAAAATTGAAATACTAAATAAACACACTTATTCGTTTAAACACACTGTCACTCTCGGCGTTAGCTTGGTCACCAGCTCATACGCAATAGTCCCAATATGCTGAGCGACATCTTCTACAGGTAACTTTTTTCCCCATAAAATGGCATCATCACCAATGCAATCTGTGGCCATTTTACCTAAATCAACGGTTAGCATATCCATAGAGACTCGGCCAATAACAGGCACGCGTCGGCCATTTATCCAAACTGGCGTCCCTTCTGGTGCATTGCGCGGATAACCGTCACCATAGCCAATAGCAACCACGCCGAGCTTTGTATCCTCTTTTGCATGCCAAAAACAGCCATAACCCACAGGCTCACCCGCCTTATGTTCTCTGACAGCAATGAGCTGAGAAATCAGCTCCATCGCAGGTTCTAAACCATGATTGCAACCTAAATCACCGACAACAGGTGATACACCATAAAGCGCAATGCCTGGACGAACCCAATCAAATTGGCTTTCTGGCCAGTACAGGCTGCCGGCAGAATTCGCCAAAGTACGCTCACCCGCTACCTTTTTCGTCAGTCCGTCAAAAACACGTAATTGCTGAACCGTCATTGGGTTATCTGGCTCATCAGCGCAAGCAAAATGCGACATAATGTGTATCGGTTTAGCCACTTGAGGACATCGCTCAAGTCTGTCATACACTTGAGTAAACTGCTCAGGCGTAAATCCCAATCGATGCATACCCGAATCGAGTTTTAACCATACTGTGATAGGTTTAACCAAAGAAGACTTCTCCAACATGGTTAACTGAACTTCATTATGGATAACGGTATCGATATCATGCTCAACCAAGGTCATTAAATCTGCTTGCCTAAAAAAACCTTCTAACAAGACAAGTTTCGCCTTGACCCCACCGTCTCTCAACGCTAATGCTTCTTCTAAACGAGCCAGACCAAAACCATCAGCTTCACTAAAGCAACGTGCCACATTCAGTAAACCATGGCCATAACCATTGGCTTTAACGACCGCCATTATTTTACTTTTTGGCGCAATTTGACGCATACGCGACAAATTTTTCTTTAGCGCTCTAGCACTTATCTCTGCTCGGGGAAAGGGCTTCAAACCGTCACCTTAATCTATTAAGTCGCTAACTAAATATCCAATATATAATAAATATATAATGGATATATAATTAATTTGTAGTGAGTTTATTTAAGTTATCGATAGACGAGCCACGTTAAGTGGATCCGTTTAATCTTGAAGTCTATTCATCATCGCCAGCATATCCACAGGCTTAATCTTCTTCAAACTGAGGACCTGCATAATTATCAAAACGAGAAAACTGCCCCTGAAAAGTTAATGGAACACGCCCGATAGGACCATTACGCTGTTTACCGATAATAATTTCAGCAACGCCTTTGTGTTCAGAATCATCATGATAAACCTCGTCACGATAGATAAACATAATAAGATCAGCATCTTGCTCAATCGCACCAGATTCACGCAAATCAGAGTTAATCGGGCGCTTATCGGCACGTTGCTCCAATGAGCGGTTTAACTGAGATAAAGCAATCACTGGCACTTCTAATTCCTTAGCCAGTGCTTTAAGCGAGCGAGAGATCTCTGAAATCTCTAAAGTTCGGTTATCTTTCAATGCTGGCACCTGCATCAACTGTAGGTAATCGATCATAATCATCGATAAGCCACCGTGCTCTCGAGCTATCCGCCGTGCTCGGCTACGAACATCCGTCGGTGTCAAACCAGAGCCATCATCAATATACATCTTGCCTTGTTCAAGCATGATCCCCATGGTTGAAGAAACACGTGCCCAATCATCATCATCGAGTTGACCAGTACGAATTTTAGTTTGATCCACCCGACCAAGTGAGGCTAACATACGCATCATGATTTGCTCTGAAGGCATCTCAAGGCTAAAAATAAGTACCGGTTTATCTTCATTAAGTGCCGCTTGTTCACACAAGTTCATCGCAAACGTCGTCTTCCCCATAGATGGGCGAGCTGCAACGATGACCAAATCACCGGATTGAAAACCCGCGGTCATCTTATCAAGATCGCCAAAACCACTGGACACCCCTGTAACCCCATTACTGGGGTTATTATAAAGCTGCTCAATTTTATCGACGGTTTTCTCTAAAATCGCCTTAATCCCTTCTGGTCCTTCATTAGCATTGGCTCTAGATTCGGCGATTTTAAATACCTTTGTCTCGGCGAGATCAAGTAGTTCACTTGAATTTCGTCCTTCAGGGTTAAAACCTGCATCGGCAATTTCATTTGCGACCTTGATCATATCGCGTACCACTGCACGCTCTCGAACAATAGCACCATAAGATAAGATATTGCCCGCACTAGGGGTATTTTTAGCGATCTCACCTAAATAGGCAAAACCGCCTGCATCCTCTAATTGATCTTCAACTTCTAACTGCTCAGAAACAGTGATCAAATCTATCGGTTGACTCGCATTCGCCAGTGTTCCCATCGCAGTAAAGATCATACGATGTGATCGTGAGTAAAAGTCTTCTGCCACAACCACTTCACTCACTCTATCCCACGCATCGGAATCAAGCATCAAGCCACCCAGTACTGATTGTTCAGCCTCTAAAGAATGAGGCGGCATTTTGAGTGCATCCATCTGGATATCTCTAGGCTTATTTTTAGCCTTGAAAGCACTTTGTTGTGACATTTAATCTCCAAATTACCAACAGTTAAGCGAAATATGATATAAAACCGAGTTAAATAAAAAAGAACACGTACGTTCCAATCCAAATAACAATAAAAAATAAGGAAACAACATGCCTAATGCATCGATCTCAGCAATGGTGCTGTCTTCAGTTATCCTATTAGCATCCAGTGGCACATTTGCAGATGAGGGCCAGTGGCAACCTTATCAAATGCCCTCTATTGCTGATAAGCTTAATGAACGTGGTATTAACATCCCAGCTAAGCAACTTGCCGATCTAACACAATACCCGATGAATGCAGTTGTCGGGCTTGGCTATTGTACCGCCAGTTTTGTTTCTCCCCAAGGCTTAGTTATCACAAACCACCACTGTGCCTATAATGCGATTCAATATAACAGTAAAAAAGAGCACAATTACATCGCTAATGGTTTTTTAGCCTCCAGTAAAGATCAAGAGCCGAGTGCAGGTCCTAATGAACGCCTTTACATCACAGAAGCTGTAACTGATGTTTCAGCTCAAATTATCGACAAACTAAGTCTACTGCCGTTAATTCGATATCAAGAAATACAGTCTAAGCGTAAATCGCTTATCAAAGTATGTGAAAACGACAAAAACTACCGTTGCTCAGTTCGTAGCTTCCATAATGGTCTTGAATATTACCTCATCAAACAATTAATCATCCGTGATGTACGACTAGTATATGCTCCACCTAAGAGTGTCGGCGCATTTGGCGGTGATATCGATAACTATGAATATCCACGTCATTCTGGTGACTTCACTTTTCTTAGGGCATACATAGGAAAAGACGGTAAACCTGCCGCTTATTCTACAGATAACGTCCCTTTTACGCCTAAAAGCTACCTTAAAATTAATGCTGATGGCATAAAAATAGGTGATGGCGTGTTTGTTGCGGGTTACCCAGGGTTAACCAGTCGCTACCGTTTAACCAGTGAACTGCAATTTGCCAATGATTGGCTATATCCGACTCTCGCGGCACGATATCAATTACGTATCAATACCATCAAAAAAATAGCTGATACCGACGATAACGTTGCGATAAAATATGCAGGTACCCTAGCCTCAATGGCTAACCGTATGAAAAAATATCAAGGTCTACTAGATGGTTTTAAGGCTACTGATATTATAGGCATTAAACAAAACCGCCAAGATGATTTCCTTAAATGGCTTGCTGCCGACAAGATGTATCAGGGATACCAGTCTCAATTTGATCAACTTGAAACTCTGTTAAATAAAAAGCGTATTGCAATGCAAACGCGTCATTATTTCGAACACGCTCAATCAAGCGCCCTACTCGATGCTGCCAATAAACTCTATCGTTTGTCACAAGAAAAACACAAACCTGACAGTGAACGAGAAGAAGGTTACCAAGAACGCGATATTGCATTATTTACAGCCCGCCTCAAACGTATCGACTCACGTTTTGATAGGTCTGTTGATAAAACCCTATGGCAGCAAGATTTGCAAGCTTATGTCAAACAAGAACATCGAGTTGCAGCCTTAGATACTATGTTAAATAACCCTGATAAATCTATCACTATATCAGATAAACTCGATGGTCTATATGCTCTCACATCGTTAACTAATCAAGAAAAACGTCTGGCTTGGATGACTGCTGATAGCAGCCAATTTGAAACCAGTACAGACCCTTTTATCAGACTTGCTGTGGCTCTGTACGACACCAATATGGCACAAGAAAAAGAGAAAAAAACCTTACTAGGCGAACTTTCTCAAGCAAGGCCTGATTATATGAAAGCTATTATTGCATACAATAAAGCCAAAGATAGGCCAATATACCCAGATGCTAACGGCACTTTACGTATCAGCTACGGCAAAGTAGAGGGCTATCAATCTCGTGATGCACTTTACAAGCAACCTTTTACCCGCCTAGAGGGGATAATCGCTAAACACACTGGTGTCGCCCCTTTTAATGCACCCAATAAAATATTAGATGCCATAAAAAAACAAGACTATGGCAGTCATAAAGTCGCCTCCATAATGGCTGAACCGAGCAATTGGATCTGCCAACTCTTCTCATGTTCAGATAAACCTGAAGAGTTCAACTCAGTACCAGTGAACTTCCTATCCAGTGTCGATACTACTGGTGGTAACTCAGGCTCACCGGTATTTAATGGTAAAGGCGAATTAGTCGGTCTCAACTTCGATTCAACGTATGAAGCCATCACCAAAGACTGGTTTTTTAACCCTACCATCACCAGGGCAATCCACGTTGATATCCGTTATATCCTGTGGATGATGGATAAAGTTGACCACGCTAATAACTTAATTGAAGAGCTAGAATTAGTACGGAACTGACGATTATCAATCCATGTGATGCAACCAGTTTAGGCTGGTTGATTATTTTTCAAAAAATAACACATAAAAAAAACACCGCCTATAAAAATAGAGCGGTGTTTTCTTTTAAAGCTTATAGATTAACGCTTACGTATTAACCATATTAGCTTTAACTAATATTTAGTCTTCTGCAACAACAGAAAGCTTAACAATAGCTTTAACTTCAGTGTGAACTTGAACTTCAACTTCGAATTCACCAGTCGTGCGTAATGCACCTAGTGGAAGACGAACTTCGCTCTTAGCAAGCTCAACGCCAGCAGCAGTGACTGCATCAGCGATATCACGGTTACCAATTGAACCAAATAGCTTACCTTCATCACCCGCTTTAGAAGTGATAACAACCGCTTCAAGAGTGTTGATTTTATCAGCACGGGCTTGAGCAGCAGTAAGATCAGCCGCTAACTTAGTTTCTAATTCAGCACGACGTGCTTCAAAGACTTCAGTGTTAGCAGTATTAGCAACAACAGCTTTACCTTGTGGCAGAAGAAAGTTACGTGCGTAACCAGACTTAACTGCAACTTTATCACCTAGGTTTCCTAGGTTAGCGATTTTATCAAGTAAAATAACGTTCATTATTAATTCCTCTAAATTATTGCGTTATTACTGATGTAAATCAGTGTAAGGCAGTAGAGAAAGATAACGAGCACGCTTAATAGCGCGAGCTAGTTGACGTTGATATTTAGCATTTGTACCAGTGATACGACTTGGAACAATTTTACCACTTTCAGTAACATAATTCTTTAGAGTAACGATATCTTTATAATCGATCTCAGTTACACCTTCTGCAGTAAAACGGCAGAACTTGCGACGACGGAAATAACGTGCCATGTGACAGTCTCCTAAGTTTTCAATTCGACATTTTCAGCGTGTAACACCAATCGGTTTTGACCATTACGACTCTGCTGTAGAGCGATAAAGCCTTTAACCTCGATGTTCACACCTGCTTTCAGTTGTTCTGTAACGCTGTTAAAGCGTTCACCACTCAATATCACTTGTATCTGGCAGTATACATTTCTAAGCATTTCAGCTTCAAAACACTGCGATTTGTGTTCCAGCATAATCACACTATGCGCGATACCTGCTGGGCTATGAAAGCGTCTAGAACGCGTAATGGTTCCCGATAACACCAAATGATTTATGGTCACAAAAAAACTTACTCAGCTGTGTTTTCAGCGGCTTCTGTAATTTCTTCATTTGCATCAGCAGACGCTGGACGGCGCTCGCCTTCGCTAGAACGACGTGAATCACGTTCGTCTTTAGCTTTAGCCATTGGAGATGCTTCAGTAATAGCAGCTTTAGTACGCATAACCATGTTACGCAATACGGCGTCGTTGAAACGGAAAGCTGTTTCAAGTTCTTCAACCGACTCAGCAGATGCTTCTACGTTCATAAGAACATAGTGAGCTTTATGCAGTTCGATTATTGGGTAAGCCAGTTGACGACGACCCCAATCTTCTAAACGATGAATTTGACCGCCAGCTTGGGTAATAATACCCGAGTAACGCTCAATCATACCCGGTACTTGTTCACTCTGATCAGGGTGAACCAAAAATACGATTTCATAATGACGCATTTTTTGCTCCTTACGGTTATCTAGCCTCGTTATTGGCTCAGTCAAACCAAATAGAGACAAGGAACTAATTAAATTGACTGATTTAAGCCGCGAAATATTACACAATAACAAAATATTATTCAAGCTAAATCTAGAAATAATCACTTTGCCGACGGGCTGCATTATGGGTATTATGTTGGCGAGCTAATACATTTTCATGATGTTACAAATTAATAGTAAGAATAAGAATGGTATATAGAACGGCGATATTATTATATTTAGTTTTCCCTAGTACAGCATGGGCACTAGTGCCTCCTGATTACCAAGAGCCACCTAGTGACTTCACTGCCGAAATTGGCGCTGGATTAGTACTCAATACAGGGAATACACAGTCAAGTAGTTTTAATGGTAAAACAAAATTCATTTACGATACCCTACAGACAAAACAAGAGGCTAAATTCAAGGCTAATTTCGCATCTGATGATGAAAAAACAACGGCTGAGAAGTATGAAGTTAACCTACAGTCTAACTATAAACTGGGTGGTAGTAACAAGGGCTATATCTTAGGCTTGACTGATTTCACCTCTGATAGGTTTGGTAGTTATACTCGAATATGGACTGTCTCTACTGGTTATGGTTTTAACATCATTGATAGCCATAAGACCAAACTAATATTAGAAGCTGGCCCTGGTTACCGCTACAACCTCCCTTTAGAAACCGAAATAGAGCCAACACCTGAGGCCGAAAAAGATGTGATCATACGTACAAAAATTACATTCGAACAGAAGCTGCAAGAGTACACCACCTTAAATACCGATCTCATCGCAGAAACAGGGCAAAATAATAGTACTCTCACCTTAGACATAAATTATAAAAACACCTTGTTTCAAGACTGGACATTCGATATAGGCATTAACGTCAAATACACTGATGTCGTCCCAGAAGGCAGTAAGCAAACAGATACGACAACGACCTTTACCTTGCTTTATACCTTTCAATGAAGAAAGCGAGTATATCAAAACTACCTCAACAGGCAGAATTTAACCTCTTAAAAGTCGCTTGAGTCCAGATAACTTCAGTGACCAGCTATTGTCGTTTCTGATGTATAAGAAAAAATCACTTATAACCTATTAATTGATCTTAGCAGATCAACAATATGACTAAAAATGAGAATGTTATTTCCATCGAAACTCTACTGATCTAAAGCAGATAACTCGCTTATCAAACAAAAAACAAAATGATTCGCTAAAAAAATGATGGCAAATAACTTATTGCCATCCGACCTTCCATTGTTTGGGATCCTTTAACGATCTCCAATCAATCTCGTATTCTTGATGAGTCATGACCGCTTCGATGACACACAAAGAGACTTTTTGTGTCTCATCGAGTTCAATATTTACAATAATAAAGTGTTTTTCTTTATTAATAACAATACTTTTAGTCCATTTACTGTTTAATAATGCCTTTTGATTAACTTTATTCATCGTTACCACTTTTATCTTGTTAAATCATTGATTTTTTTATCGAGGCAAACACTTTTTCAGTTTCGCTTTTAAAGGTAAGTAACGCTGATTCATCATCGTACTCGTACGAAAAACGATTATGAAACAACAATGTTAATGTTACCCCTTCCGATCTCAGATAACACGTATAACCATCAATTTCATGCCAAGCAGATAGTGAACCTAAACACATTGTTGAAAGTTGTTTCGTTCCATGAGTCAGTACATGATTAAACAATTCTAAATAATTTGCATGTGTCATTTTTCACCCAATATTTGTCGTTAATATTTTATATCGTTTAACATCCAATGACGACTATACGATGTAAAATGGATAAAAGTTCAAAAATCATCCATTTTAAATCAGTATGGGCAGAAAGATTTTTAAAAGTGATCGTTAGCACCTGTAACTGCGTACTGATTTTTAGTCAGATTAATACCATGAAGATAAAGTATGCAACATTACAATCATAACGACTTGTTGAATATGAATGCTCGTTACAGAGTACAGCTAATGAATAGCCTATCAGGGTTCAAAAGCGTCAATGTCATTGGTACTTCCAATGCTGAAGGGAAACATAATTTAGCCATATTTAGTTCAGTATTCCATTTAGGTTCATCGCCAGCGCTTGTGGGGTTTATTATGCGTCCAGATAGTGCTGCACGGCATACATTAGGCAATATTCAACAAACAGAGCAATACACCATCAACCAAGTCAGTGAATCATTCTGGCGTAAAGCTCATCAAACATCAGCACGATATTTAGCGAATGAAAGTGAGTTTAATCAGGTTGACTTAACGCCTGACTTTATTAACGGTGTGGATGCCCCATTTGTGAAGGAAAGCAGGCTTAAGTACGCCTTAACATTGCGAGAAATTATACCCATTAGTCTGAATGACACTCAATTAATCATTGGGGAAATTACTCATATTGTCTGTGAAAAGGAGGCCATTAAAGACGATGGTTATATCGATATAGAGTCACTTGATACCGTCGCATTGTCAGGTTTAGACAGCTATCACTCAACCCAAAGACTATCACGTATCAGTTATGCTAAACCCGACAAACATTCCGTTGATATTTCACTCAACGGTGATATCCCCGATAATAACCCTGTAGGTTGACCATCAGCCCTATCATATAAAGAGCTATCTTATGTGTGGAAAAATATGTTAACTATATTCTATGACGGTAATTGCCCTTTATGTGTGACCGAAATGGATCACTTGAAGAAGCACGATAACAACCAGTTAATTGAATTAATCAACATTCATAATAAAGGCTTTGCGCAGTTATATCCTGATATTGAATTCAATAATGCCATGAAAATATTACATGGGACTTATCAAGGAAAACTGTTGTTAGGGCTAGAGGTGACTCACAGAGCTTGGACAATAGTGGGTAAAGGTTTTTGGGTTGCTCCACTTAATTGGCCAGTGATTAAACCACTGAGTCATTTTGTCTACTTATTTCTCGCTAAATACAGACATCGTATTTCTTCTTTTTTTGCACACATTTTTGGCTTAAAAGCCACTAGCTGCCATTCAGGAACATGTCATGATAACTCAACAAACAGTGATAATCGGCGCAAATAGCGACATAGCAAAGGCCATAGCCATTGAAATAGCAGGGGCAAAAAATAGCAGGTTAATCTTAATTAGTCGTGATTTCAATCAAGGGGCTCGAGTAACAGACAAAGATTTAACTGATACAACCCTTATTACAGTCAAAGACTACACATCACAATCCATTGAATTAGCCATTGAGCAAATAAAGACATGTGATCCCTTACCCATCACTCGGGTTTTTGTGTGTAATGGGATATTACACAGCCAGAGTATTAAACCAGAAAAGCGTTTAGAAGACTTTAATACCGATGCTTTTAATCATGTCATAATGGCAAATGCATTAACGCCAATGTTGTGGATACAAAAATTAACCCCAATATTAATAGGAAATACTCAATGTAAAATTATAGTCTTTAGTGCAAGAGTTGGCAGTATAAGCGATAATAATTTAGGCGGTTGGTATAGTTATAGAGCGTCAAAAGCAGCATTAAATATGATGCTAAAAACAGCGGCTATAGAGCTGGCTCGTCGAGCCGAAAATATTAAAATAATTGCATTTCACCCTGGTACCACCGACACATCGTTATCAAAGCCGTTTCAAAAAAATGTACCTGAAAACAAGTTATTTACATGTGAGTTTGTCGCTCAGCAATTAATGACGATTGTCGACAAGACTCCGCATGATGCAACCGCCAGTTTCCTTGATTGGAAAGGAGATTCAATAGGATGGTAACGATCCATGCTGGTGTTTGCCAAACAACACACTAAAAATGGATAAACAAAATTTTCCCGCTTGCTTTTTTGTGATTAAAAATCCAATTTCGAGAATATCGTCAGATTTAAGCAAAGGGGCATTGGGAATCAACCGTCCTCGAAAACAAGCCTGAAAGTCGGCCAGTGTAAAGATTAACTTTTCTCTGTGGTCAATGACAGTGTCGAACTCATGTTTGTATGCCAATCGATAACCATCTAAATTAACCATCATTCTTAACTGATAAGTGTGCCCGTCACCTTTTATATCGACTGTCACCGTCTCAACATCTTTTAGTAATGGTGCTATTGAGCGAGATACAGAGCTAAATCCGCCATTATTTTCCAGCGATATGTGGCCTACAAATAATCCATGACCTTGATCAAAGGATATGTTTCCTTTTGATTTTCCCCCCATAACAGCGTCGTCTGTCATTCGCCAATAAGTGATTTCATTTTGCTGAGTAAAATCTAACATGTCGGCAAATCCCCTTTCTATGGTAAACCGTTAATTTTCAATATTTAAGTGTTGATTAGCTAGAGTGTGGACTCCATATTGTCTATGTTAACATTATATTTTTTGCTAATGATTAAACTGAGATCAGTGAGTTCATCCACCACTATATTTGCTAAATGAGCATAATCAGGAGTTTGTCCATGAGTGACCAGACATGACATCGTTTTCGCATTTTGCGCTGCTTGTAGATCATACAAATAATCACCCACGTACAATAAATTTTCAGGTGGTATATTCCACTGTTGCCCTACATACAATAAAGCATCTGGTGCCGGCTTGGCTTTATGATCTTCTCTTGAGATCACAATTGGAATATCGATGTCATGACTTTCAATTTTAATCAATGCAGCTTGACGACAATTGCGAGTCACGATGGCACAAGGAATATCCAAACGAGTTAATAATGCTAACAGCTCATCGGTACCTGTTAATTTTTCTGTATGAACTGCATCACGTACTTCATGTTCAATAATGTTAGCTTCTGCTATCGTTTTTTGATCGCCGGCTAAGGAGTCAACAAAATCCAATAAATCAACGTCGTTTGGGCAAGATAACAACTTTTTAATGTGATTGAAATTCAAAGATGATGAAACTAATGTTCCATCTAGATCAAATATGACTCCCAATAACTTATGTATTAACAATGGATAAATCTCCTTGGCATCTCGTTATTTTCCTCATTAAAATGTAACCATTTGCCGACAAGGCTCAGGTGCACTTAAACCACACATTTCATCGTATGCTGATTGAAATTCAAGCAAAGCTGTAAAAATATGATAACTGCGTAAATAGTTTTTAGCTTCAATCAAAGAGGAAGTAACAGTCACCTCCTTAGATTGATTAACACTGGTTAAATTGTTCAATGAATCAACCATACCAACAATATAATGAGTTGATTCAGCTACACAAATAATTATTGGAGTTAATTTTTGTCCATTTTTTTCGAGTACATTAGTCATCATAAATCCTCTATTTACATTAGATAAGTGACATTGTTTACCAACACAGCTAAAAAAGATTACGATACGTTCGTCATTAAGGATCACAATTTATCATCACATCCGCTAATTTACGGGTTTTTATCCCGTTCATTTGCTAGAATCCCCCTCCTATTTTATGGTAACAATCCTGAATATAGGGGGTTGTACACTCTGTTCGCACTGACTGTTCACAATGTAAAGGCTGGTTATGACCGTTCTTCTAATGACTCCACCTATGACCCAGCTGAATACTCCTTATCCAGCAACAGCCTATTTGACGGGTTTTTTACGCTCACGTGGCTATGAGGCGGTTCAGCGAGATCCTGCTATTGAGCTTTTTTTAGAAATGATGACAGCACCTGCGCTGGATATTATTCGTCAGCATGTGGAAGAAAATTTCGAGCATTTTGAAGACGATGAACTGCCTGAGGTGATCTTCAATTTTTTGGCTGAGTTTGATCGTTACCAACTCACAGTTGAAAGTGCTATTCGCTTTTTGCAAGGAAAAGATCCAAGCCTTGCACTGCGTATTAACTCCCGCCGTTTTTTACCAGAAGGTCCAGCGTTTGACACTATCGCTCAGATGGAAGCAGTATCAGGCGATGTATTGCAAGCAGCCTTTGGCAATTTAGGGGTACAAGATAAAGCCAAATATCTGGCAACCCTGTTTATTAATGATCTATCTAACGTCATTACTCAAGGAGTTGATCCCTACTTTGAAGTGAGCCGTTATGGCGAGCAATTAGCGGCGGCTAACCCAAGCTTTGACAATCTCTATGATACCTTGATGGACGGGCCGAGTTTTAGTTCAGGTATTTTGACACAATTGGTCGAGCAGTATCTGGAAGAATCGCAGCCTAGCGTTGTTGCATTAACCGTGCCTTTCCCGGGCAATATGTTAGGCGCCTTACATATTGCGCAAACCTGTAAAGCCATCAATCCAGATATTCATGTCGTATTGGGTGGGGGGTTTATCAATACAGAGCTGCGCGCGCTCAAAGATCCTCGGGTGTTTGAGTTTGTCGACTTTATCTGTCTGGACGACGGCGAACGCCCTTTTATTACCCTGCTTGAATACTTCGCAGGACAGCGTGAGATAGACTCTCTAATGCGAACCTACTTCCTTGCAGAGGATGAGAATGGCCAAGCATACGTTCACTTCAATGAAAATGCCGAGCTGCACGATATCCCACAAGCCGATGTCGGTGCCCCTGTATACGATGGCCTGCCATTGGGGGAATACCTGTCTTTGTGTGAAATGCTTAATCCGATGCACCGAATTTGGAGCGACGGACGCTGGAATAAACTGACCATCGCGCATGGCTGTTACTGGCGTAAATGCAGTTTTTGCGATGTCAGTCTTGACTATATCGATCGTTTTGATGCAGCTGGAGCCGACGTTCTGGTGGATAGAATCGAACAGCTCATTGAAGAAACCGGACAAACAGGTTTCCATTTTGTCGACGAAGCTCTGCCACCAAAGCTTTTATTTACCCTAGCAAAGCGACTCATTGCACGCAATGTGGTGATCAGCTGGTGGGGCAATATCCGTTTTGAGAGAACCTTTAGTCAAGCACGTTGCAAGTTGTTGGCAGATTCTGGCTGTATCGCTGTGAGTGGCGGTCTTGAGGTGGCATCTGATCGTCTATTGAAACTGATGAAAAAAGGCGTGAGTGTTGAGCGGGTCGCTCAGGTCACTAAAGCCTTCAGTGATGCCGGTATATTAGTTCACGCCTATCTAATGTATGGCTTTCCGACACAAACAGAGCAAGAAACCATCGATTCACTGGAAATGGTGCGGCAGATGATGAAGCAAGGATGTTTTCAGTCCGCCTACTGGCACCGTTTTGTGGCCACAATCCACAGCCCTATTGGCATGAATCCTGAGAAGTTTGGGATCACGCTTGCAAAGCGCCCAGAGATCTTATTCGCTGAAAATGATGTGGACTTCATTGATCCAACGGGCACGGATCATGAAATGCTGGGCGAAGGGCTGCGTAAGTCGATTTACAACTATATGCACGGTGTGGGCTTTGAACAGCCGATGAGCTTCTGGTTTTCCCAACCTGTTACACGTACGCAGATGAAAAAAGACCTGATCTCCAAAGCAATTAATCATTTCATCGCCAGCAATGAAGGGTGATTTGTCATTAAGCAACATCGGTTATTAACAGCCATAGTGTCTGGTCAATATCACTGGATTAACTCAATAAAAAAGGCCACTGTCTTGCTGTAGAAGTAGGCTGGCCTGCATTTTCGTCAATAGAAATGCCATAGGAGCCAAGGTTTGGGATAACGCCATAGTTATTCGCCGTCTCCTTTAAAATTGTGTACTGCCGAAGCAACACTCTCAGCACCTGTGTATATTTCATTCATGGTCAGTGACACTTCTTCTATTCTCGTACTCGTTTGTTCTGCAATATTATTTACCTCACCCATGGCTTGGGTCATCTTTTGAGTTAAAGAGATATTTTGATTCACTACTCTGGTAATTTCTTCTGTCGATTCAGATGTACGTGAAGCTAGCTGACGTACCTCATCAGCCACGACAGCAAAACCTCGCCCTTGCTCTCCTGCCCGAGCGGCTTCAATAGCAGCATTGAGAGCCAGTAGATTGGTTTGATCGGCAATACTCCCTATCGTTTTAACAATCTCAGCGACATCATTGGACAATGACGTCAGTTCCTCTACCTGCCCAATAGAGGTAATGAGGCTATCCATCATTTTTTGAGAAATGATGACGGTTTCTTTGAGTACTTTATTTCCCTCTTGAGCGACTTGGGAGGTTTCCACTGCTGTGCTATAGGCGATGTTGGCAGCATCTGAAATAGCGAGCTCTCTAACCACATCTTCTGTAATGTCAGATGCAAACTTAACCACTTTGTAGACATCGCCTTGGTCATTAAGCACAGGACTATATGACGCTTGTATCCATACGTTTTTATCAAGGCTATTTTTACGCAAAAATCGACCAGAAAAAGCGTTTCCACCTGCTAGTTGCTGCCAAAAATTTGGATTTTCTTGATAGAATTTATCGAAACAAAACATTTTATGGTGCTTGCCTTTTACTTGATCTAGCGTGTAGCCCAAAGCACCAAGAAAGTTATCATTAGCATCCAATATTGTTCCATCAGGCTCAAATTCAATCACTGCAAAAGTTTTATTCAATCCGGTGATCAGATCCCGTTGATTTTGCGCTTTATTCTCTTTTTCTGTTACATCACTTGCTATTTTAACCACACTTTTCACCGTGCTATTTTCGTCAATGACAGGAAAGTAAGTGGCTTCAATCGTGATCAACTCACCCGATTTAGTGTATCGCTCAAACGTACCTGATTGAACTTTACCTCGGGCTAAATCTTGCCAGAAATCACCGTATTTTTTTCCTTCGACATAACTTTTAGAGCAGAATATACGGTGATGCTTACCGACAATTTCATCTAGTTGATAACCCATAGCTTCCAGGAACAAGGGACTCGCAGAGTTTATATTGCCTGTACTATCAAACTCGATAGTGACTAAAAACTCATGTAAAGAAGAGACAATGAGATTGTTATTATACGTTTGATCCTGCTTCTGCTTTTGTTCTTCGGAATCTTTATTTTTTTGAAATGGCCACATAAATAGTGCGCTCGTAATGATAAGTTATCCATAGTAAGTATTTCTTAATATTCAGATAACGCAACTAGATAGATCTATCTATTTACTTATGAAGTTAGATTTATGTATCTTACATGGCAACGACATTGATGATATCCCCAATAAAAAACACCCAAAGTATGACAATTTCAACACTTAGCGGTCAATAATATTGAGTAAAATCGAATAGTTCATCCGTATTAACGGATAGATTTCAATCACAAAAAAGCGAGCGATATTGCTCGCCTTTAGGCTATTTTGAATTTAATTCCCTATGCCATGACTCGCCAATCAGACTCGTTAATCACGGTAAATGTCGATATCTGGGCAGCTACAGATAAGGTTTCTGTCTCCATAGACATTATCGATACGATTAGTACTGGGCCAAAATTTAGCATGAGTTTGATTGTTCCCAGGAAAGCAAGCCGTTTTACGTGAGTAAGGGTGGCTCCACTCTTCTTCGCTCAAATCGCTCATGGTGTGTGGAGCATTAACCAAAGGATTGTCACTCAATGGCCATTGACCCTCTTCCACCTTGGCTATTTCGGCACGTATGGTCACCATCGCATGAACAAATTTATCCAATTCAACCAATGATTCACTCTCGGTCGGTTCTATCATCAGCGTCCCCGGCACAGGGAAGGACATGGTCGGTGCATGGAAACCAAAATCCATTAATCGCTTAGCCACATCTTCTTCGCTGATCCCAGCACTCTCTTTAAGTGGACGCAGATCGATGATGCACTCATGGGCAACACGGCCGTCATCGCCAATATAAAGTACTGGATAATAAGGACGCAGTTTTTCCATCAAGTAGTTGGCGTTTAATATCGCAAGCTCTGTAGCTTGAGTTAACCCCTCAGCTCCCATCAGAGCAATATAAGCCCATGAAATAGGTAAAATTGATGCACTGCCTAACGCAGTTGCAGCCACGGCGCCTTGTGTTTTGTGAATACTGTGTCCTGGTAAAAAAGGTTCAAGGTGTGACTTTACGCCAATGGGACCCATGCCTGGCCCACCACCACCGTGAGGAATACAGAATGTTTTATGCAGATTCAAATGAGACACATCTGAGCCTATAAAACCTGGCGAGGTTAATCCCACTTGTGCATTCATGTTAGCGCCATCAAGGTAAACTTGACCACCGGCGGCATGTACGCGCTCACAAATATCACGAATACCTTTTTCATACACACCGTGTGTCGATGGGTAAGTTATCATGATGCAAGACAGGCGCTCAGCATGTTCTTCAATCTTGGCCGCTAAGTCTGCAATATCGACATTTCCCTTAGCATCACAACCCACGATCACCACACGCATCGACACCATAGAGGCACTGGCAGGATTGGTACCATGGGCAGAACTTGGAATAAGACACACATTACGGTGTATATCGCCACGGCTAGCGTGATATTTCTGAATCGCGATTAAACCGGCATACTCTCCCTGAGCCCCTGAATTGGGTTGCAATGAAAACGCATCGTAACCGGTAATTTGCTTGAGCATGTCAGTTAATGACTCAGCTATCTCCTGATAACCTGTCGTCTGCTCAGCTGGAGCAAACGGGTGCAACTGACCAAGTTCTGGCCAAGTCACGGGGATCATTTGCGCCGTTGCATTTAACTTCATGGTGCACGATCCCAATGGGATCATGCCATGAGTCAAGGAAAAATCTTTATTTTCCAGTGACTTTAGATACCTCAGCATCAAGGTTTCACTGTGATATTGGTTAAACACACTATGAGTCAGATAGCTTGACTCACGACGACAGTCCTGAGGAATAGCGGCGAATTCATCAAGTGATGCCTGTGTTTCAAAATCACTCACACACAAGGTTTTACCTGTGATAGCCAACCACAGTGCTTGGATATCTTCAGCAGTGGTGGTTTCATCAATGCTAATGGCCAATCGACTAGGCAAGAGACGCAAATTAAGCCCGGCATCCAGAGCGCGCTGGTAAATGATTTGCGTCTGTTCATCGGTTTCTATGGTCAAGGTATCAAAAAATGCCTCATGGACCAGTTTAAAGCCCGACTCTTTCAATCCTAACGCCAAGATGGCCGTTAAATGATGCACTCGTCGGCCTATCTTCTTTAATCCTTGTGGTCCATGGTAAACAGCATAAAAAGCGGCCATGTTAGCTAACAAAGCTTGAGCGGTACAAATGTTCGACGTCGCCTTTTCGCGGCGAATATGTTGCTCGCGAGTCTGCATTGCCATGCGCAAGGCTTGCTTGCCTTTACTGTCAATTGATACCCCAATGACGCGACCCGGTATAGTACGCTTATATTTCTCACGTGTAGACATAAATGCAGCATGAGGACCACCGAATCCCATAGGAACACCGAAGCGCTGTGAGCTACCGATAACCACATCCGCTCCCATCTCTCCCGGTGCTTTTAATAAAGTGAGCGCGAGTAAATCTGTCGCAACCGCCACTAACGCTTTATTTTCTTGGGCTTGTTTAATGAGTTCTTCAAGGTTTTGCACTTGACCTGTACTGCCAGGATATTGCAGTAAAGCACCAAATACATCCACCTTCGATAACTCGCTCGCCGGAGCGACCAAAATATCGAAACCAAAACTATGGGCGCGAGTCTTGATGACATCCAACGTTTGCGGATGCACATCGCTGGCAACAAAAAACAAGTTACTCTTGCTCTTTCCTGCTCGCTTACACAGTGTCATTGCCTCTGCAGCAGCCGTTGCTTCATCCAGCATGGACGCATTGGCTAACTCCATTCCCGTCAGATCAATGATCATTTGCTGATAATTGAGTAAAGCTTCGAGTCTGCCTTGGGCTATCTCTGGCTGATAAGGCGTATAGGCCGTATACCAACCAGGGTTTTCCATCACATTGCGTAAAATGACATTGGGGACATGCGTGTCGTAATAACCTTGACCAATATAACTTTTATTGATCACATTTTTAGCTGCAATGGCGTTAAGTGTTGCCAACATACCGGCTTCACTCATCGCAGGTGCAAGCTCAAGGCCTTCAGGCAAACGGATATTATTGGGTACTGTTTGTTCAATAAGTGCCTCGATGGAGTCACTGCCTATTGCGGCTAACATCACTTGCTTTTCAGCTTCATCGGGCCCGTTATGACGCGCGACAAACTCGTTACCTGTGCCCAGTTGGGCTAATAAATTGTTATTACTCATCTCATCCCCAAGGATATTCTAATACTCTGTTGTATGTCATTTTCCAGTGATACTCATCTGGACAGCCAGTACTCATTGCTGACTGTCAGAGCCAGCACTCAATAGCCTAGTCTTCTAAACTCGCTGAATATGTGTCAAAGTTCATCAGTGCATTTAACTCTTGTGGATTATCAAGTTTAATCTTAGCAATCCACCCCTCTTCAAATGAAGAGTCATTCACGATTTCAGGACTCTCGTCTAACGCTTGATTAACCGCAACGATGACGCCTGATACCGGCGCATACACATCCGAGGC
The DNA here is from genome assembly GCF_013248905.1 of Shewanella sp. VB17. NCBI lineage: Bacteria > Pseudomonadati > Pseudomonadota > Gammaproteobacteria > Alteromonadales > Shewanellaceae > Shewanella > Shewanella sp. VB17. The sequence continues at coordinate 1,252,394 of NZ_JABRVS010000001.1, read as the reverse complement.
CGCCTTGACTGACTCCACCAAGGAGAACGTCTCACCAGCAAGGGTAATATCGCCTTCTTCAGGAAGCTCGACAAATACCACATCTCCCAATAGCCCTTGCGCATGGTCGGAAATTCCGACAGTCACAGTGCCATCACCATTGTCTTTTACCCATTCATGGCTGGTGGCAAACTGATAATTAGTTTCTACTGAACTCATTATTTAATTCCTATTTTTTTTATTATTTAATTAATCGTTAGCGATACAGAGGAAATGTTGCACACAAGTCTTGCACTTGTTTAAGTACCGTTTGTTCAACTTGACTGTTGTCATCAGGGTTAGCGACTAAACCATCAAGCACAGCGCCAATCCAGTGACCTATTTGTGTAAATTCAGCTTGTCCAAACCCTCGGCTCGTGCCAGCTGGAGTCCCTAGACGAATACCTGAAGTCACCATAGGTTTTTCAGTATCAAAAGGAATACCATTCTTATTACAGGTGATCCCTGCACGCTCTAAACTTTCCTCAGCTTTGTTACCCTTGAGACCTTTAGGCCTAAGATCTACCAACATTAAATGGGTGTCGGTGCCATTGGTGACAATGTCACAGCCATGTCCCTGCAATGTCTTAGCAAGTACCTTTGCATTACTAATAACTTGCTCAATATAATGTTTAAATTCAGGTTTAAGCGCTTCACCTAATGCCACCGCTTTCGCTGCTATCACGTGCATTAATGGTCCACCTTGCAAACCTGGAAATACGGCTGAATTTATCTTCTTGGCAATATCTTCATGATTGGTCAATACCATCCCACCACGTGGTCCACGTAATGTTTTATGAGTTGTGGTTGTCACAACATGAGCATAGGAAATAGGGTTTTGATGATAATTAGTGGCAACCAAACCCGCAATATGAGCCATATCAACCATCAAGTAGGCACCCACTTCATCTGCAATGGCCCTGAAACGAGCAAAATCAATTTCACGTGGGATCGCTGATCCACCTGCAATAATAAGTTTGGGTTTGTGTTCACGGGCGAGCATTTCTACTTGGTCGAAATCCACCAAACAGCTATCTTGCAACACGCCATATTGAATCGCATTAAACCACTTACCTGATTGAGCGGGACGGGCGCCGTGAGTCAAATGCCCCCCAGCATCAAGCGACATGCCTAAAATAGTATCACCGGGCTGCAGCAATGCCTGAAACACTGCACCATTAGCCTGAGCGCCAGAATGGGGTTGCACATTTACAAATTCGGCACCAAAAAGAGCCTTGGCTCTATCTATTGCCAATTGCTCAACAATATCAACAAATTCACAACCACCATAATAACGGCGACCTGGATAACCCTCGGCATACTTATTCGTTAGCAAGGTTCCCTGAGCTTCCATTACCGCTTTTGACACGATATTTTCGGAAGCGATGAGCTCAATCTGCTGCTCTTGTCTCTTGGTTTCAAGTTCGATAGCAGTCTGGATTTCATTATCGATATCCGCTAATCCAGCGACAAAAAATTGTTCCAGTTCTGTGGAGTGATAAGTGCTATTCATTATTTATCCTTGTTAACAAGCAATGACATTGATGGCTAAGCCACCTTAGAATTTTTGTTTTTATTAATGACTCCCCTTAGAGAAGCATCTAGTGAATATGTTATGAAAGATTTTTATGGCAATGAAAATTAGATATTGATCTTACATAAAATAAAATGCTGCCCACCTAGTAGTCATTCTCCCGCATCCTTCACGATGGCTAATCACAGAGCAAAAATACTGTTTGCCATCATCGCGCTTCTCCCAAACGTAATAAAACAGATCCAATTCACATTAAACAAACATATCAGGCTTAGTTTTCTTAAACAACAATAAAGTTTCCTATCGGAAACTTTATTTACTATTGATATTATTAATGCTTGATTTATAAACGTGTTTATTTTGTATAAGATGTGTTCATGTGGCGACTCAAATATGTAACAATGACTAAAATCCAAGGCGAGATAGTCGTTAAACATATGAAAAATGAAAATGAGACTGACTCAGCTCCCTCTATGAATGTCGTCAGAAATCAAGGTAATGAACCTAAAGTTAAAACACTTCATATCGGCCAGCAAGTTAAGGCGATAAGAACCCAAAACAAATTGACTTTAGAAGAGGCTAGCCATCGAACGGGATTGGCAAAATCTACCTTGTCTAAAATTGAAAATGAACAGATATCCCCCACATTTATGGTAATGCAAAAACTGGCTGCTGGGCTTAGCATAGATCTACCCCAGTTATTTACCGAACCCAGCAAAATTCAAGCCAGTGGACGCAGAGATATCACCAGAGCAGGGACTGGCAAACCTCGACTTACCCCAACATACGAACATGAATTACTATCCACCGAACTAAGCAATAAAAAAATGTTGCCTTATAAAACCTGTATTCGTGCAAGAAGCTTCGACGAATATGGCGATTGGATCCGTCATGAAGGTGAAGACTTCCTCTTTGTGTTAGATGGCAAGGTGCAATTATTCACTGAGTTTTATGAGCCGGTGATCTTAACGAAAGGTGATAGTGCATATTATGATGCAACCATGGGCCACGCTGTCATTTCTATTAGCGAACAAGATGCGCATATCCTTTGGGTGACTTCAACATAGTGCAATTTAAACGGCATTTGAGAAGAGTAAACCACCACGCTTACTCTTCTAAATTAATGCTATTTAACCGTATGCACCCCCTCAACATTGCCCCTCGAAATTAGATTAAATAGTCAGGTGAACTGTAAAATGATTCATTTCTAGCAATTAATTTCGATTATAAAATGCATAACCCAATAAATTAAAAAATTAAATATTTTTTAATATTAATGATTTTAGTCAAACACTTAGATTAATAATGCCCATTATTGGCTTAACACTGTAAAAATTAACCCTTGAATATTATCCCCAAAAGCTCTAGTTTTTTATCATTGGAAACTTTGTACCTACAAACAATCAACATCTAACAGTTAACGAGTTAGCGCCAATTGAAGAAAAAAAATTATAATAAAATTAGAGGTTAACAATGGAATTTATGACTAATGCTGTCTCATATATCAATGGCATAGTTTGGGGTATCCCCATGCTTATTGCTATTTTAGGTGTCGGACTATTTCTGACATTTGGTCTCAAATTGATGCCTATCTTAAAATTAGGTTCTGGATTTAAACTACTTTGGGCAGGGCGGCTCCCCGATAAAAATAAAAATGTAAAAGGTGAAATTAGCCCTTTCAATGCATTAATGACCTCACTATCAGCAACGATTGGTACCGGTAATATTGCAGGTGTCGCCACTGCTATCTTCCTCGGTGGCCCTGGTGCACTCTTTTGGATGTGGTGTACTGCACTGGTCGGTATGGCAACCAAATTTGCCGAAGCGGTATTGGCAATAAAATACCGTGAAATCGATGAAAATGGTAATTACAGCGGCGGCCCGATGTATTACATCAAGAACGGGCTATCCAAAAAGTGGGCTTGGCTTGGGACGGCTTTTGCACTATTCGGCTCCATCGCTGGTTTTGGGATAGGCAACACGGTACAAGCAAACTCAGTCGCCAATGCTCTCGAGTCAAACTTTGGTTTATCCCCTTGGATAACCGGCATTATTATGATGATATTAGTGGGCCTCGTATTAATGGGCGGTATCAAGCGTATCGCAGATGTCGCAGGCAAGCTGGTTCCCTTAATGGCCACTTTTTACATCGCAGCTGGCATAGTCGTACTTATTATCAATGCCGCAGAACTACCTGCAGCGCTCGCCCTTATCTACAAAAGTGCGTTCACCGGGACAGCTGCTGAAGGTGGATTCGCAGGAGCCGCTGTTTGGGCCGCGATTCGTTTTGGTGTCGCTCGTGGTGTATTTTCCAATGAAGCCGGGTTGGGTAGTGCGCCCATTGCTCACGCAGCAGCACAAACTAACAATCCTGTCGCTCAAGGCTTAGTTGCTATGCTAGGGACATTTATTGACACTTTAGTGGTCTGTACTATTACCGGACTCGCTATCGTTGTGACTGGCGAATGGACAAGCGGTGCAACAGGTGCAGCATTGACTTCAGCTGCCTTTGCATCATCTCTCCCATACGGTAACTATATTGTGGCTATTTCATTGTCAATTTTTGCCTTCACCACTATTTTAGGTTGGAGTGTTTACAGTGAAAAATGTGTCCAATATTTACTGGGTGTAAAAGCGGTTATTCCTTTTCGTGTTCTTTGGATCATTGTGGTTCCTGTTGGGGCCGTCGGTTCACTCGAATTCATCTGGTTACTCGCTGATACACTCAATGCTATGATGGCCATTCCAAACCTTATCGCACTCGTTTTACTTAGCCCTGTGGTATTTAAACTGAGTAAAGAATACTTCCAAAAGGAAGTAAGTTTGAACCAAACTAAATCATCTTAACGCCCTTTTTAAATTGTTCATCAATATAACAGCCCTGATTAATCGGGGCTGTCTACGGAGTAAACCATGACGCAAGCGCTAAACAAAACCCCTTGTTATCAACTGCATATAGAATCTGATGCTAAGATGGTGCCTTTTGCTGGTTATGATATGCCTGTTCAGTACGCCTTAGGCGTTAAGAAAGAGCATTTACACACTCGCACTGCAGCGGGACTATTTGATGTCTCGCATATGGGTCAACTGAGACTCCATGGTAAGAACGCAGCAAAAATGCTGGAAACCTTAGTACCAGTGGACATTATTGACCTTCCTCAAGGCAAGCAACGTTACGCCTTGTTCACTAATGAGCAAGGCGGCCTACAAGATGACCTGATGGTGAGTAATCTAGGAGATCATCTTTTTGTCGTTGTTAATGCTGCTTGTAAAGCCCAAGACATCGCTCATTTACGTGCTCACCTGCCAGATGATGTCACCCTAGAAGTCCTTGAAGATAGAGCCTTATTAGCATTACAAGGACCATTAGCTGCTAGTGTCATGGCAAAACATGTTCCTGAATCTGCAGGCATGATATTTATGGACTCAAAAGTGCTTAATTTCGCTGGTGTTGACTGTATTTTTGGTCGTGCTGGCTACACAGGTGAAGATGGCTTTGAGATATCGATTCCTGCTGAGCATGCTGAACGATTAACGCGTCTTTTACTCGCTGAGACGGAAGTTGAATGGGTTGGATTAGGTGCACGTGATTCTCTCAGACTCGAATCAGGTCTGTGCTTATACGGCCATGATATCGACACGACAACCACACCTGTCGAAGCTAGCCTACTATGGGCGATAAGCAAAAATCGCCGTACTGATGGTGAGCGTGCAGGCGGCTTTCCTGGCGCCGATATCATACTCAATCAAATCGCTACTAAAGATGTCAAGCGTAAGCGTGTCGGCATGAAAGGGCTAGGTAAAGCCCCCGTTCGTGAAGGCGCTGAGTTATTTAACGCCCAAGGCGATAAAATTGGCATCGTCACCAGCGGTACTGCTGGACCAAGTTGTGGATTCCCTGTTGCTATGGGATATGTTGCGACCCCTTACGCCAACTTAGAGACTGAAGTATATGCCGAAGTCAGAGGAAAAATGTTACCGATGAAAATAGCCAAAATGCCATTTGTCGAGCAGAAATATTATCGAGGCTAATCGCCATTAAAGTCTGGTTCATTCGGCTCAGAAGTGTGAGCTGAATGATTCAATCAACCTGGCACTCATGGGTCTACAATCAGGTTAAAGTAAGGGGTAATATGAAGGTTATTGTACTTGGTGGGGGAGTGATAGGTTTAACTTCAGCTTGGTATCTAGCACAAGCAGGGCATGAAGTCACAGTCATAGAGCGTCAATTAAGCAGTGCAGCAGAAACAAGTTTTGCTAATGCCGGTCAGATTTCTTATGGATACTCTTCTCCTTGGGCCGCACCAGGGATCCCAACTAAAGCATTAAAATGGCTAATACAAAAGCACGCACCATTAAAAATCAAACCCAGTATGTCACCAGAGCTCTACCTCTGGGCAAGTAAAATGCTGGCAAACTGTAATCAAGCAAGTTACCAAGTCAATAAGTCACGTATGTTACGTGTGGCAAACTACAGCCGCGATTGTTTAATTGAGCTAAGGGAAAACCACGCCATTAATTACGAAGGCCGTCAACAGGGTACGCTACAAGTATTTAGAAACCATGCCCAAATAGAGGCCGTAGCCAAAGACATTACACTTCTCCAAGAAAGTGGTACTCGTTACCAAGAACTCAATGTAGACGCCTGTATTCAAGCAGAGCCAGCATTAGCAAATGTACGAGACAAAATTGTTGGTGGACTGCGCCTTCCTGACGATGAAACTGGAGACTGTTACTTGTTTTGCCAGCAGCTCGTTACCTTAGCCAAACAAGCAGGTGTGACTTTTAAGTTCGGCACTGATATCACTCATCTTAATAAAATAGATGGTAAAATCAGCTCAGTATCAAGCAGTATAGGGGAGCTCACAGCCGACGCCTATGTCGTTGCCATGGGCAGTTACTCGGCCTCATTATTACGTCCATTAGGCTTATCTATTCCTGTCTATCCAGTTAAAGGATATTCACTCACTCTGCCTGTACTCAATGATAACTGCGCACCTGTGTCTACCGTGATGGATGAAACCTACAAAGTCGCTATCACTCGCTTTAATCAGCGTATTCGAGTTGCAGGTACCGCCGAATTATCCGGATACAACCTCGATTTAAGTGAACAACGAAAAGAAACCATCGCCATGGTGGTTAACGATCTGTTCCCATTAGGCGGTGATATGGAACAAGCCGAATTTTGGACCGGACTCAGGCCCATGACCCCAGATGGAACGCCTATCATTGGCAAGACCCCCATCTCCAATTTATTTACTAATACGGGTCACGGTACACTTGGTTGGACCATGGCGTGTGGTTCAGGAAAATTACTTGCTGATCAAGTCAGTGGTATCACCCCAGATATTGATCCTCAAGGTTTAGATATTTATCGTTATTAATCACTACTTTTCTTTCATTAAGAGGATTAAAATAAACGCGAAACAACTCAAGTATGATACACAAACCACTTCAAGGTGTAGAGAACAGTATGTCAACAAGTAACAGGGTTGCTCCTGCATTAACGACATTCCCCCCCTCCATGGTGGTCTTCATGAAATTGATGGGCTAATTATTCTAGTTCAATATTTCATAACCAAGAAAAGGTTGCTTCACGCCGTACCCTGCAGAAGTTCCCTTAGAATACCTGCACTGTGTTATCGATATCAACAAGGGAGTAGCCATTATCTCAATCGCTCCCTTGTTCAGCTATTCTACGGGGCTCTGAAACGAGCATCTGAAGTGGTTTAGGTATATCGGGAGGATTTAACCCATCATTTCGGTTAACCTCCTTAGGTTCGTTCACTTTATTCTCTACTTTTTACATTGTAGAGTTGGACACTTAGCTATCCAAGAGGATTCTCTAATGCTCGATGATATTTCACTGTTCGTCAAAATTTGCCGTTACAACTCATTTAATGATGCTGCTCATCAACTTGGAATGCCATTGTCGACCATTAGTCGTCGCGTGAATCAACTAGAAAAAAATTTAGGCTCCAGCTTATTTTTTCGCGATAAAAATGGATTGAAATTAACTGTCGCTGGGAATGAAATCTTAACCGCTTGCCAGCCCTCAATCGAACACGTTGAAGGTATTCTCAATACCTTAGATACCAAAAAAAATTGGGACAAAGGCAGCATAAAATTTGTCGGCCCAACCAATTTTATTTCTAAGTTATTTGCCGACCAATTTTTTGATGATTTTTTTGAAGAGTATCCTGATATAGTCGTTAATTTTGATCTAAGTAATGAACGTAGTAACTTAAATCAACAACAGTTCGATCTTGCTATGCGTCTAGGTGATCTAGAAGATTCTGGCTTTATTTGTAAAACAATCGGAAAAATGGAATTTGTACTCGTAGCGTCGCCTCAATTAATCTCAACTCATGGTAGTCCTAAAAATTTAAATGGACTCGATATTTTTCCTAAAATAATTTTCTCACCCATTCAAAACTGGCAATTCACTTCAGCAGAAAATTGCTCATTGGATTACTTACCCCAAGGTGATTTCATTTCCAACAATATTGATCTATGTGTCAACAGAACCATAGCAGGGCATGGGATCTGTTACTTAGCCAAACAATATGTTGCAGATGCAATCGCAACAGGAGAACTATTGACTTTACTGCCCCAATATCGCCCTCGACGCCGCCTGATAAACTTATTATGGCCTAGTAAACCCCTGCCTTACCGTACCCGAGTATTAATCGACTATTTAGCCAATAAACTCGCCAAAACCATATAACCCAAACATGCATCACACAAGGTTAACATGAATATCTACTCATGATGATGACGCTGCTGGTAAAGCTGATTCTATAATATTCACTTCATTTAATTTATCTTTCTCAGCCTTAAACAAGAAAACGGCACGTTTGACATCCTGCAAGAATATTTGATGGTCACCTTCATTACTAATAGGCAATACCAAATAATGGATCCCACCATCAGCCCCTTTCACACCAGTAGCAATAAGCGCATCACCTTCACCTGCTGTACCAAAATAATCTGCAACAATATCCATATAACTCACACCAATACTAGATAAATAATCAGGTTCGGTATTATCAAAGAGCAAAATATCTCCCGACTTTGACAGTCTTGATAATTTACTCTCAGTCTCATTAGTGAACGGATAATTAGTCGTATCAACATATTTAATATCCTCAGCTTCGATAAAGTCATACAGCTGATTGCTAAATGTATTAGTTGGCTCTGATACCCAATTATTCGCCTTCAGAGGCTCCACATCAGTCGATATATTTTGAGCATTTGATACTGGTAAGGTTAATTCATCGAGAAAAGAAGCTTGATAATTTTCAAAAATATCCTTCGTAGTCACTAACTTATGATCATCATTATCTTGATAAATATTCACACCGAACAGGAATAGATACCCTCCCCCTAAAAACGCACCTAGAACAACTAAAACCCATCGTAATTTACCTAGTTGCATAACACTCCCCTAGCTAAAATATCTGATTAATCGACAAAGGCTTAACCCAATGTCGATCGATATCACTAAATGTATAAACTATCAGCCCAACTGACACTGACTTTACGAGTCGCTTCGGTCCAATGGCTTACATCTCTATTTTTAGAAAGTCCTTTCCACGTCCAAGTTGTGTACCAAGTGCATATATCTCGGCCAAAATAATAATCTGTTTTTCTCCACCCAGCATATAGGTTAAGTTCCGTATTATTCTGTCCATCATTTAACGCTTCTTTGCGATAAACAACAGCCGCTTCTGGCTTAAAGTCTGATCTCATCACTATTGGAAGTTCATTGGTTTCAATTAAATTACTTCCATAACAACTGGTCCATTTATTCATTAACCACTCTTTAGGCGGTGTGTTGTGACGAATAGTTTGATTCTCTATATTCCATGTGATGGTCTCATTATCTTGAGCAAAGTCTGCTAGTGTTTCAAACTCATCTTGCTGGTAGGTAACACGGTTACTCCACTCTACTCCTCCACCTATACTCGGCGATTCTCCCGCTGAAAAACCTAAATTAAAATTAATCGATTCGCTCACGCTCGCTGAAGCAATAGAGTTAGAAGGCGCATGATTCATATGCCTCAAAGGAGATCCACCTGAATAGCCAACTTTTAACTTAAAAGCCGTGGGTAATGTATAACGGTAATCAGCACCAAACTGATACTCGTATACCGCCTCCTTAGAAGCTACATTGGTCATATCAAACCCAGAGCCTCCTTTTAGTATCAATTTAACCTCTTTAATTCCTTCTGGCACATGGGATTGATTCCACACATTTTGCAATGTATAGATCAACCTAATGTTTTTAGATCTTGTATCTTGGTCATCAAGTTCCAGCAAGCTAGAGCTATAAGCTTTTAACGCATCTGCTGCATGTACAACTGAAGCAGTCCAGCAAAAGATAAGTAAAATGACAGTATAAACGGGTTTATTTTTCATCATTATATTTCCCTGTATATTTTATTAGTGATCCTAGATGAGATCACTGACCATTTTGTAGGTTTTAAATTTAATGAGAATATTCGCGAGATGATAAAAATACTGGTCTGGTCTCGTATCATCAAACCTCACAACTAAACTCGACATTCTTAATTGAATATCCATTCAAATCCCAAGCATTTACCTCCAAAGGTGAATATTCAAAAAACAGCATACATGACTACTTTTTGATCCAAAACAACCATATGTAAGAACATTATTCTCATTATTGATATAGCTTTATCAAAATGTATCAACTGATAGTGACTTAGTCTTCTAGCAGCCAAACCTCTGATAAATTAGTTTTATTCATCCACAAAAATATCTAGATAAAAGAGATGGTAACAACAATCGAAAATAAACAAGGCTCAATGAAAAAGGCACAGTGATGGGATCTAAGTAACCTGAACTCGGGATAACGAGTGTCAGATACCTTTAATTTTTTACTTAAAATCAAAAAGTTAAACCCAACCTGATTACTATTCACCCACTCACTTGCTTAATGCCGACATTTTTGTCGATATCAAGGCGGGATTTCGTACGTAATAGCTGGCTATGACTAGAAAACACAACAAAGATAGGGGCCAAAATAGCGATATTAAGCGGCGCTGCTTAACCCGAGCCCAGGTTAAGTACTAACAACACACTAAGCGATGAACACACATCAGATTGGTGAGGACACTAAAAGTCATCTTTAAGTCAGACTTATCATGTCTTGGATTCAGAACATAAGTATATTATTTGAATAAGTAGCGAAAGAGATCCGTTGGCTATTCGCCAATCACGTCATAACAGTCATGCACTTTATTGGTGACTACATTTTTAGTTAACAAGGCATTCCCATTTACAGCGCATTAAAGCTGGGTGAGAGTCAATAATGCGCTGCCAATTAAAACAAGAATATTATATTAATTCAATGGCTTCATCTAATAGTAAACATTTCATTATCTCCATTCTGATCTCCCCTACTGATTCAATAATATTACCATGATGTCTGTTATTCATTAATCTTACAGTAAGTGGTTTCTCCACCCACTGAGTCACGTTGTTATCTGGTAATTCAACGACAAATCGACTCATATTGTTTGAAATCACATCATCACCCATTCTGCAATCCGTCAAACCAGCCTTAAACAGAGTCACCTCAGCATACTCTAGTCGACCGCTTTGTTCACATTGCGCCATTGCTATTTCTAGCGGATACACCTGCAATACTTTTTCAATATAATCTGAATCTACTTCACCCTCCTCATGAAGTACCTCTCTCATTTTTAGTACCATAGATGGCATATCCATTTGCTTTTTTAACCTGTGAAGCGGCTCTGAATTCATGACTGAATCAAGTAAAAACACCTTAATATCTTTCGCACCACGAGATTCTAACAAATAGGCCATTTCCAAGGCTAATTGACCGCCTAACGACCACCCAAGAAGGTAAATAGGTTCAGCAATTGACGTATGATCAAGTATTAAGTCAATATACATTGCCGCCATTTGATTTAAAGACGATATGTTAATTTCTGAGTGATGGTTATAATTATCAATACCAATGCAATTAAACTCATCAGCTAACGACAAGGCCAAAGGCACATAAACCTCACTGCCAGCATTAGCAGGGTGGATCATAAAGATCTTCCGCTTTACAGTCGACTCAGGCGTTAACATTTTCAATAAATCCTCTTTGCCTGCCCCCTTAGTTAGCCAATCACACAACAAGGCAATTTTAGGCAGACTAAATAACGTACTCAAGGGAATATCGACATTCAACTCTCGACGAATGGCCGACACCAACTTAATCGCCGAAATCGAATCACCACCACTTCGGAAAAAGTTATCGTGTATCCCCACCTGCTCAAGGCCCAATACCGACTGCCAAATCTCACACAGCTGAGTCTCAAATGCATTACGCGGTGCAGTGTAGTTATCAACACTGACCCACGCAGGCTCTGGCAAGGCGCGTCTGTCTAATTTACCGTTAATGGTTAACGGGATGGCATCGATAACAGTGAAGGTCGCTGGCACCATGTATTCAGGTAAGGCCTGCGTCAAAGAAGCGATTAAGCTGTCTGTCTCTAGTGCTTGCTGGTTTCGACTCTGCCCATCGACAGCCTGCTCATTTAAAACCTGTTCATTAGAAACAATATACGCCGCTAAGTATTTATTGCCCTCACGCTCTCGGTCTATCACCACCGCTTGTTTAACACTATCAAGACTTGATAACGCCGTTTCTATTTCGCCCAATTCAATCCGGTAACCACGAATTTTAACCTGATTATCATTACGGCCTAAGTACTCCAAACACCCATCCGGTAAGTAACGCATCAAGTCACCGGTTTTGTATAAACGGGTGTAGCCTTTTGCTATGTCAGCTTCTGTCGCAAACGGGTTATCAATGAAACACGCTTGGGTTAAATCAGGACGATTGAGGTAACCGCGCGCAAGACCTGCACCGCCGATATACAGCTCTCCAACTGCACCCATAGGTACTAATTGTCTGTTACAGTCCAATACATAGACTTTTCGAGTATTCATAGGCTTACCAATCGGCACTGACTCGCCAAAACTCTCACAATCGTAAGTGGTCGTGAACGTCGTACTTTCGGTTGGTCCGTAGCCATTTAACAGTTTTTCCGGCCTATTATCTTGCGCCAATAATTGACGTATTAAGGCTGCTGTCAATGCTTCACCACCCACTAATAAATAACGTAAATTGGCAAATAAGTTAACGTCTTGAATATATAAGCTGTCAAACAAAGCCCGGGTTAACCATAAAATACTAACCTTATGCCTGCTAAGCAAATGTTGGATTTTCTCCACCGACATACGGACATTACGGATCGGTAATGCTAATTTTGCCCCATGTGTTAACGCTCCCCACAATTCAAAAGTCGCAGCATCAAAGCTTGTATCTGATAACTGCAAAAAAACATCATCAGCTGACAAATCTATATACGCGTTATTTTGCACTAAGGAAGTGATACCTTGGTGGGGCGTTAATACCCCTTTAGGATTTCCAGTGGTACCCGATGTGTAAATCACATAGGCTAAATCAGTGGCGGTGCTGATAGGGCTTGGTGACTCTGTTGGCATATCAACATAGGTCGATAATATGTCTGCCGCCAGCAAGCTGACATCATGATTCATGCTATCGTTGAGTGTTGTCAGACTAGTGAGATACTGTGACTGGGTCACCACCAGTTTGGCGGCGGTATCCGTTAAAATAAACTGGGTGCGCTCAGTCGGATACTCGGGCGAAATAGGCACATACGCACCACCCGCTTTGAGTACCGCTAAAATACTTATCACCATCTCCAGACTGCGGTCTAAATACAGCGGAATGAGTGTGTCAGCTTTGAGCTCATGGCCGCATGTGTCAAGGTATTCTTGACGGATAGCGTGGGCTAGCTGGTTGGCTCTTTCATTGAGTTCGTTATAGGTGAGCTGCGTGTCTTCAAACACCAAAGCGATATTGTTTGGGGTTTTAGTGGCTTGCTCAGCAAACAATTGATACAAGGTTTTATCTTGCGGGTACGGCGCATCCGTGTCGTTGAAGTCATAGAGTAAAGTATCGCGCTCTTCTTCACTGATAAAAGACAAAGACTGACACAACTGCTCTGGCTCGACGGCGATGGATGTTAATATACTTTCCAGCTGATTTAACAAGCGTGAGGCATCATGTGAGACTAACCAATCCTCACTAAACCCGAGCTTAACAACTAAGCTGTCACCTTGTTCAAAAGCGATAACTGATAAGGGGTAATCAATCTTCTCTACTGATTGACGGAGTCTTAAACTGGATTCTATACCCCTATTATCTTCATCTATTTCAGCCATCGGATAGTTTTCAAACACAAACAAGCTGTGAAATAAGCGCTCGCCGTCTTGTTGCAGGATCGCCAGTGATACTGCGCTGTGGCTGTTTAATACCGCAATATCACGCTGGATAGTCTGCAAAACTGAAACAACGGTTAGTGCATCTGCATCTTTTTCCCAGTTAACCATTAAAGGCAAGGTGTTAATGTACAAACCCACACTCGACTCAATGCCCTCAACCGGCACATCTCGGCCCGATACCGTGGTGCCCACTATCGTCTGGCTATCGCCACTGTAAGTTTGCAATAATTTATGCCAAGCAAACTGCAACGCCACATTCAAGGTGACTCCTTGGGCTTTGCACATGTTTTTTAATTTTTCGTACGCCTGACCTTGTATGGTGAGCACTTGCTCCGCTGGCTTTTCAATAGCCTTAACTTGCGCCAAATCCACTTTTTGACTTAACAAATTGGATAAATCAGTCGTGCCCTGATAGGTGTCTTTTATGTCTGACCAATAAGTATCTGTTTCAGCTTTGGTATCGAGATAGTATTGTTGCGTGGCCAAGTACGCCTTATCAACCTCGAGAATGGGCGTCTCACCGGCCATAAGTTGGTCGTAGTTGCCGTGCACAGCCTGCATTAACACGGGTAAGCTCCAACCGTCAGCAATACTGTGGTGCTCACTTTTTAGTACCGTGGTTAAGTTGTCAGCCTGCTTAATTAAGGTCAAGCGGATTAAGCCTGGCTGGGTTAAATCAAAGGGTAGTGCTCTATCTTGTTGCTGAATATCCGTAATAGCTAGCTCACGTTCTTTTTCTGATAAATGGCTAATATCATGAAAATGAAAGTTAGACTCATCGATACTGGCTCCACGTGTGACCACTTGTAGCATCTCTTCTTGCCAATCAAACGCGGTGCGCAAAATAGGGTAACGTAATGACGCCAAACGCCAGGCTTGCTGGTATACCTCAAGGTTTATCTCTTGATGATAATCAAGCAAGAGTTGCACTCGGTAAGCATCATCTTGAGGCTGACTAACATGATGGTAAATAAACCCTTGCTGTAGACTAGTAGCAGGATAGATAGCTTCAATATCGTGCTGACGTTGTAATCGAGACAAGGTGGTTAATGATAACTTTTCAACGCCATAATCACTCGGCGTTTTAAATCCACCCGCTTGAGCCTGACATTGAGCCGTGTTAATGACCGCCTCAAGCCCTGCCTCAAAAGCGGCAACAAAAGCGGTTGTTTGTACAGAGAATAAGCGTGATACCACACTGAAACACAACATCCCTTGCTGCACAGCTCCGTTAATATTGAGCGCTAAATCGTCCTCATTATCCAAGGCAATTTGCACCCCAGCATCCCCCGTGACAAGACTCCAATCACGTTCATTTTCGCCTTCACGTTTTCCACCCAATTGCCCGAGGTAGTTAAAACTCACCTTAGGCAGTGGGCCAGTGAGCTTTCCTGCCTGACGCAAAGCGCCATAACCAATACCCTTGTGTGGCATCGCCCTGAGCATTTCTTTGGTTTGAATAATGTTAACCGCAATATCCTCATCAGCCGTTAATTTCACCGGATACATGCTGGTAAACCAACCAACTGTCTGTGACACATCCAAGCTGTCATCAATGAACTCACGCCCATGACCTTCTAACACAATATGGTTAACGGGCTCGCCCAAGGTGTCTTGTAATGCGATGGCTAATGCACTGAGTAATAAATCATTAATGTCGGTGTGATATCCGCCATTGGCCTCATGCAATAAGGTGTCGGTTAGCTCATTTGATAACATCATTACTTGCTGATGCTTGGCTTCATGTGCAATTAATGGCTTCAGCTCGGCGGTGACCTGTTGCCAATATGCACATTCATCGACCGACCGCTGTGCATAATCACCTACCGCTGCCACCCACTGACGATAACTACTGGTTTTCGCTGGCAAGCTCTGCCCAGTTAATAGCAAGTGCATATCCTCAGCAATAATTCGCCATGACACCGCATCGATAATTAAGTGATGAAACGCGAAGAATATCCGCGAACGACCGTCTGGATAACCGCTCAAATGTGCGGCTTGCCATAAGGGGCCAACATCAAGCGAAAAGTGGCTCTGCCATGTGGTTAATTGCTGCTGCAATTCAACATCAGACAGAGCACTCACATCACAGCTCACCAAAGGTGACATTGTGCTGAGCTCATCGTAACGCTGACGTCTTATTTGTGCTGAGTAAGCCTGCTCTGATGAAAATTGCTCTGTCGATAACGGCTCTGACAAAGTGAAACGAGCGCGGAGCATATCGTGCCGCTCAGCTAAACGCTCAAGCGCAAGCTCGATGGCTGGCAAGTCAATACCGCTTGGCAACTGCACCATAAAAGCTTGGTTCCAGTGATGCGCACTCGCCCACGGCTTATTAAAGAACCAATCTTGTATCGGCAGTAAACCAAACTCCCCTTCCAGACGTCCCTGCTCAGCGATGATGTCAACTGATGAAGCTTCTTTTTCAAGCATGCTGGCCAGTTGCGCCACGGTCGGTGCATCGAAAATCGTTTTGACCTGCAAAGTAAAGCCCGCCTGACGTAATTTCGATACCAGCTGAATACTGATAATTGAATCACCGCCACTGCGGAAAAAGTTATCATGTATGCCAACCTGCTCAAGGCCCAATACCGACTGCCAAATCTCACACAGCTGAGTCTCAAGGTTATTACGCGGTGCAGTGTAGTTATCAACGCTCACCCACGCAGGCTCTGGCAAGGCACGCCTGTCTAACTTACCGTTAATGGTTAATGGAATAGCATCAATTTCAGTGAAGGTCGCTGGCACCATGTATTCAGGTAAGGACTGCGTCAAAGAGGCAATTAAGCTGTCTGTATCTAGGGCGTGACTATCCTGAGCCTGCTCATTTAAGACCCGTTCATTTAAAACCTGTTCATTAGAAATAATGTACGCCGCTAAGTATTTATTGCCCTCACGCTCACGGTCTATCACCACCGCTTGTTTAACACTATCAAGACTTGATAACGCGGTTTCGATTTCGCCCAATTCAATCCGGTAACCACGAATTTTAACCTGGCTGTCATTACGGCCTAAATATTCTAAATTTCCATCAGTATTTCCATCAGCGTTTCCATTAGCGTTTCTATTAGGAATGTAACGCACCAAATCACCGGTTTTGTATAGACGGGTGTAGCCTTTTGCTATGTCTTTTGCTGTCGCAAACGGGTTATCAATGAAACACGCTTGGGTTAAATCAGGACGATTGAGGTAACCGCGCGCAAGACCTGCACCGCCGATATACAGCTCTCCAACTGCACCCATAGGTACTAATTGTCTGTTACAGTCCAATATATAGACTTTTCGAGTATTGATAGGCTTACCAATCGGCACTGACTCGCCAAAACTCTCACAATCGTAAGTGGTCGTGAACGTCGTACTTTCCGTTGGTCCGTAACCATTTAACAGTTTTTCCGGCCTACTATCTTGCGCCAATAATTGACGCATCAAGGCTGGTGTCAATGCTTCACCACCCACTAATAAATAACGTAAATTGGCAAATAAGTTAACGTCTTGAATATATAAACTGTCAAACAAAGCCCGAGTTAACCATAAAACACTGACCTTATGCCTGCTAAGCAAATGTTGGATTTGCTCCACCGACATACGGGCATTACGGATCGGTAATGCTAATTTTGCCCCATGTGTTAACGCTCCCCACAATTCAAAAGTCGCAGCATCAAAGCTTGTATCTGATAACTGCAAAAAAACATCATCAGCTGACAAATCTATATACGCGTTATTTTGTACTAAGGAAGTGATACCTTGGTGGGGCGTTAATACCCCTTTAGGCTTTCCAGTGGTACCCGAGGTGTAAATCACATAGGCTAAATCAGTGGCGGTGCTGATAGCGCTTGGTGACTCGTTCGGCATATTTTCATAGGCCGAAGGTTGGTCTGCCGCTAATAAGCTAATTTGATGTGCTTTATCGTCACTAAGTGCTGTTAGCGCGGTCAAGGTAGCAAGATGCTGCGACTGGGTCACCACCAGTTTGGCAGCGGTATCGCTTAAGATAAACTGGGTGCGTTCTGCCGGATACTCAGGCGAAATCGGCACATAGGCCCCGCCCGCTTTCAGTACCGCTAAAATACTTATCACCATCTCCAGACTGCGGTCTAAATACAGCGGGATGAGTGTGTCAGCTTTGAGTTCATGGCCATTGGTATCAAGGTATTCTTGGCGGATGGCGTGGGCTAGCTGGTTGGCTCTTTCATTGAGTTCTCTATAGGTGAGCTGCGTGTCTTCAAAGACCAAAGCGATGTTATTTGGGGTTTTCGCCACTTGCTCAGCAAACAATTGATGCAAGGTTTTATCTTGTGGGTATGGCGCATCCGTGTCGTTGAAATCATAGAGTAAGGTATTACGTTCTTGCGCGGAAAGCACATCGATATTTGCCAGTTTTTGAGCAGGCTCTGCAACAAAAGCGGTTAATACCCGAGTATAGATTGCTGATATACGGATGATGGTGGTTTCATCAAATAAACCCACTGCATAATTGAGTTGACCACTGATATCCTCTTCGCTGTTGGCAAGGAACAAACTCAAATCAAACTTGGCAGGACTGTACAGTGCTTCTTCAGCATCTTCTAACACCGCTTGTGTAAATGGCAGCTGACTCGCGCTCATTTCATCCATACCCGAGTCTGAGCCAAAACCTGCACCAAAGTCTTGCACGCTGAACATCACTTGGAAAATAGGGTGCCGTGAGCTATCACGCTCTACATCCAATCCATCCACCAATTGCTCAAACGGGATATCTTGATGGGATTTAGCCTGTGATACGACTTTGTGCACCGTTTGGATAAATTGAGTGATATCGCTATCACCTGACACGTGTGCCCTCAGTGCCAGTGAGTTAACAAACATGCCGATTAAGCTTTGTGTCTGAGCGTGATGACGATTATCTGAAGG
Source organism: Shewanella sp. VB17 (assembly GCF_013248905.1). Classification (NCBI taxonomy): domain Bacteria; kingdom Pseudomonadati; phylum Pseudomonadota; class Gammaproteobacteria; order Alteromonadales; family Shewanellaceae; genus Shewanella; species Shewanella sp. VB17. The sequence continues at coordinate 1,233,598 of NZ_JABRVS010000001.1, read as the reverse complement.
CGAGCCAACAATAATGTCCTCTTGTCCGGTCAATTTGGCCAAACTCACGTAAAACGCACTCAGTAATACCGTGTAGAGCGTAGTTTCTTGCTCTTTGGCCAAAGATCGAAGTTTAGCTGACAATGATTTGTCTACTATAAAGTCACTGTTTTGTCCGCGATAATCTATTTGCGCGGGTCTTGGCTTATCGGTTGGCAGCGCTAAGTTCTCATAACCCGACAAGGCTTCTCGCCAATAATCAAGCTGCTGTGTGCCCACCTCCCCTTGCAAGTAGTCTCGTTGCCACGCAGCATAGTCACCGTAAGTAATGTCCAATACCGGTAAGTCTATTTCACGTGATTCACTTAATGCCTGATACACTTCACCCAGCTCACGGATAAAAATGTCTGTTGACCAGCCATCCATCGCAATGTGGTGCCACATGAGTAAAATATATTGACCTTGCTCTGGGCTGTCGCTTTGACTTTGGCCTTGGCCTTGCTCTTGGCTTTGGTTTTGACCTGGAGCAAGTTGGTAATGGTTAAGCCGCAAACTTGGCTCGTGTTGTAAATCAAAAGGGTGGGCGATATCAGCTTTAACCAAAACCAGCAATTCAACCTCATCATGGCAAGTCTGTGAGCGAAAGGCTAAATGACTGTCTAATGCCTGCTGATAAGCCGTACCTGCCTCATCAAAGTCATGCTCACTATAACCATATACGCTATTCATCACAGCATGACGGCCACTCACCACGTTAATCGCTTTTTCCAGTAAGTACACATTGACGTCATCATCAAGCTGAGCCAAGTAAGGAATGTGATAAGCACTGCTGCCTTGCTCAAATTGCTCGATAAACAGCATACGCGCTTGTGCAAAGGACACCGGGTAGCGAGCCTTATCACCCAAATCAAGATGAGGAATTATCACCCTTGTGTCCTGAGCCAGCATTTGCTCATTCAGCGTCAGAGAGATACCCGCGATGGTCTTTTGTTCAAACAACGTACTTAAAGCTAAATCAACATCCAATTCGCGACGGATCGCTGCCACTAACTTAATCGCGGTAATTGAATCCCCGCCACTGCGGAAAAAGTTATCGTGTACCCCAACCTGCTCAAGGCCCAATACCGACTGCCAAATCTCACACAGCTGAGTCTCAAGGTTATTGCGCGGTGCAGTGTAGTTATCAACACTCACCCACGCAGGCTCTGGCAAGGCACGCCTGTCTAGCTTGCCGTTAATGGTTAACGGGATGGCATCAATAACGGTGAAGGTTGCTGGCACCATGTATTCGGGTAAGACCTGCGTCAAAGAGGCGATTAAGCTGCCTGTATCTAGGGCTTGCTGGTTTCGACTCTGCCCATCGACAGCCTGCTCATTTAAAACCTGTTCATTTGAAATAATATACGCCGCTAAGTATTTATTACCCTCGCGCTCTCGGTCTATCACCACCGCTTGCTTTACACTATCAAGAAGTGATAATGCCGTTTCGATTTCGCCCAATTCAATCCGGTAACCACGAATTTTAACCTGGCTGTCATTACGACCTAAGTACTCCAAACACCCATCCGGTAAGTAACGCACTAAATCCCCGGTTTTGTATAAACGGGTGTAACCTTTTGCTATGTCAGCTTCTGTCGCAAACGGGTTATCAATGAAACACGCTTGGGTTAATTCAGGACGATTTAAGTAACCACGCGCAAGGCCTGCACCACCGATGTATAATTCACCATTGGCGCCCAAGGGCGTTAGCTGCAAATATTCATCGAGAACGTACCGCTGGGTATTATTGACACCACGGCCAATATTGTTGGCGCTGTCACCTACAAGATATTCGTTGGCCGTGGCACACACGGTAATTTCAGTCGGGCCATACGCATTAAATACCTGACAATGCTCACTAAATGAGTTCAATAAACCCAAAGAAGGTGAGTCACCACCAGATATCACCGTTTTCAGTGCAGGAAAGTCACCTGGGGTTAGCTGAGATAATATCACTGGCGGTAACAAGGTAATATCAATGCTTTCATTGGCCAGCATGTCACTCATACTTACTACATCTCGCTCGCTTTCACTGCACATGTACCCCGTCAGGCCTTGACTTAATCCTACAAATATTTCAAATATCGACACATCAAACACATAAGATGAAAACAATAATACCTTTTCTCTCTCCTGCACATTGAAGCGCTGGGTTAAGGCCTCGACAAGGTGCACCCCATTACCATGTTCTACCATCACTCCCTTGGGTTTGCCTGTGGTGCCTGAGGTGTAAATCACATAGGCTAAATCTGTGGCGGTGCTGATGGGACTTGGTGATTCTGTTGGCATATCAACATAGGTCGATAATATGTCTGCCGCCAGCAAGCTGACATCATGATTGATGGTCTTATTCGCTTCATCACTTAGCCCTGTCAACGTGGCAAGATGCTGAGACTGGGTCACCACCAGTTTGGCAGCCGTATCGGTTAAGATAAACTGAGTGCGCTCAGCCGGATACTCAGGCGAAATCGGCACATAGGCCCCGCCCGCTTTCAGTACCGCTAAAATACTTATCACCATCTCAAGACTGCGGTCTAAATACAGCGGGATGAGTGTGTCAGCTTTGAGCTCATGGCCACAGGTATCAAGGTATTCTTGACAGATGGCGTGGGCTAGCTGGTTGGCTCTTTCATTGAGTTCGTTATAGGTGAGCTCTTCGCCCTCAAAAACTAGTGCGATATTGTCTGGGGTTTTCGCCACTTGCTCAGCAAACAATTGATGCAAGGTTTTATCTTGCGGGTACGGCGCATCCGTGTCGTTGAAATCATAGAGTAAGGTATTACGTTCTTGCGCGGAAAGCACATCGATATTTGCCAGTTTTTGAGCAGGCCCTGCAACAAAAGCGGTTAATACCCGGGTATAGATTGCTGATATACGGATGATGGTGGTTTCATCAAATAAACCCACGGCATAATTGAGTTGACCACTGATATTCTCTTCGCTGTTGGCAAGGAACAAACTCAAATCAAACTTGGCAGGGCTGTACAGTGCTTCTTCTAACACCACTGGGCTAAACGGCAGCTGGCTCGCGCTCATTTCACCGGCAATGGAGTCTGTACCAAAGTCCTGCACGCTGAACATCACTTGGAAAATGGGGTGACGTGAGCTATCACGCTCGACATCCAATCCATCCACCAATTGCTCAAACGGGATATCTTGATTCGACTTAGCCTGTGATACCACCTTATGCACTGTTTGGATAAATTCAGCGATGTCGCTGTCACCTGACACTTGCGTCCTCAGTGCCAGTGAGTTAACAAACATGCCGATTAAGCTTTGTGTCTGGGCGTGATGACGATTATCTGACGGCGAGCCAACAATAATGTCCTCTTGTCCGGTCAGCTTTGCCAAACTCACGTAAAACGCACTTAATAATACTGTGTACAGGGTCGTTTCTTGCTGCTTGGCTAATGCCCTAAGCTCAGCTGACAATGCTGTGTCTACGATAAAATCACTGTCTTGACCGCGATAATCGATTTGCGCGGGTCTTGGCTTATCGGTTGGCAATGCCAGGGTCTCATAACCTGATAATGTCTGTCGCCAATAATCAAGCTGCTGTGTGCCCACCTCACCTTGCAAGTAGTCACGTTGCCACGCAGCATAGTCACCGTAATTAATGTCTAATACCGGTAAGTCAATTTCACGTGACGCCTTTAATGCTTGATACACTTCACCCAGCTCACGGATAAAGATGTCTGTTGACCAGCCATCCATCGCTATGTGGTGCCACATGAGTAAGATATATTGGCCTAGCTCTGAGCTTTCGCTTTGGCTTTGGCTTTGAGCAAGTTGGTAATGGTTAAGCCGCAAACTGGGCTCGTGTTGCAAATCAAAAGGATGGGCGATATCAGCTTTAACCAAAGCCAGCAATTCATCCTCATCATGGCAAGTCTGTGAGCGAAAGGCTAAATGACTGTCTAATGCCCGTTGATAAGCCGTATGGGTCTCATCAACATTTCTCTCATCATAGTCATTCTCACTATAACCATATACGCTATTCATCACAGCATGACGGCCACTCACCACGTTAATCGCTTTTTCCAGTAAATACACATTCACGTTATCATCAAGCTGAGCCAAGTAAGGAATGTGATAAGCACTGCTACCTTGCTCAAATTGCTCAATAAACAGCATCCGCGCTTGCGCAAAGGACACCGGGTAGCAAGCCTTATCACCCAAATCAAGATGAGGAATTATCACCCTCACGTCCTGATTAAGCATTTGCTCATTCAGCGTCATTACGATACCCGCGATGGTTTTTTGCTCAAACAATGCGCTCAAGGCTAAATCAACATTCAACTCTCGACGAATGGCGGCCACCAACTTCATCGCCGTTATGGAATCACCGCCACTGCGGAAAAAGTTATCGTGTATCCCCACTTGCTCAAGGCACAGCACCGACTGCCAAATCTCACACAACTGAGCCTCAAGTGCGTTACGCGGTGCAGTGTAGTTATCCACACTCACCCACGCAGGCTCTGGTAAAGCACGCCTGTCTAACTTGCCGTTAATGGTTAACGGGATGGCATCAATAACGGTGAAGGTTGCTGGCACCATGTATTCAGGTAAGGCCTGCGTTAATGACGCGATTAAGCTGTCTGTATGTATGCTCTTCCCATCTAGAGGTGATTCATTTGAAATAATATACGCCGCTAAGTATTTATTACCCTCGCGCTCTCGGTCTATCACCACCGCTTGCTTTACACTATCAAGAAGTGATAATGCCGTTTCGATTTCGCCCAATTCAATCCGGTAACCACGAATTTTAACCTGGCTGTCATTACGGCCTAAATATTCTAAATTGCCATCAGTATTTCCATCAGCGTTTCCACTAGGCAAGTAACGCACTAAATCCCCGGTTTTGTATAAACGGGTGTAGCCTTTTGCTATGTCAGCTTCGGTCGCAAACGGGTTATCAATGAAACATTGCTCCGTCAATTCGGGACGATTAAGGTAACCGCGGGCAAGGCCTGCACCGCCTATGTACAATTCACCTATTGCCCCTAAAGGAGCTAATGCCATTCCTTGCAGCACATAGACTTTTACATCATTGAAAGGGCGACCAATGGTACTGTCAGCATTAAGCGAATTGACCATATAACTTGTCGCTTCACCCGTTTCTGTTGGCCCATAATAATTAATGACTTTCGTCAGATTAAAATCAAAATGAACCAGCTGCTCTTGTGTTAGATTTTCACCACTGAAGTAAATATGCTCGAAGTCACAAGGCAAGGTAGTCGATGCTAATAATGCTGAAAATTGAGAAGGAACAAAATGGCAAGCATTGATATCATGAAATTCAAGTAAATGCATGATTTCATCCATGTCGAAACTTGACTGAGCCATCACTATTTTAGCCCCCACATTTAAGTGGCTAAACAAATCGGATACAGACACATCAAATACATAGCTGGTTTTAAACAAATACGTGTTTTTAGCCGTTTCCCCGCGAGAAGACATATATTGATTTCGACTGGCACTACTTTTGTGCTCAATCATTACCCCTTTAGGTTGACCCGTGGTACCCGAGGTGTAAATCACATAGGCTAAATCTGTGGCGGTGCTGATGTAGATTGGTGCCTCTGTTGGCATATCAACATAGGTCGATAATATGTCTGCCGCCAGCAAGCTGACATCATGATTGGTAGTGTTATTCGCTCCATGACTTAGCCCTGTCAACGTACCAAGATGCTGCGACTGGGTCACCACCAGTTTGGCGGCGGTATCCGTTAAAATAAACTGGGTGCGCTCAGTCGGATACTCGGGCGAAATAGGCACATACGCACCACCCGCTTTGAGTACCGCTAAAATACTTATCACCATCTCCAGACTGCGGTCTAAATACAGCGGAATGAGTGTGTCAGCTTTGAGCTCATGGCCGCATGTGTCAAGGTATTCTTGACGGATAGCGTGGGCTAGCTGGTTGGCTCTTTCATTGAGTTCGTTATAGGTGAGCTGCGTGTCTTCAAACACCAAAGCGATATTGTCTGGGGTTTTAGTGGCTTGCTCAGCAAACAATTGATACAAGGTTTTATCTTGCGGGTATGGCGCATCCGTGTCGTTGAAATCATAGAGTAAGGTATTACGTTCTTGCGTGGAAAGCACATCGATATTTGCCAGTTTTTGAGTAGGCTCTGCAACAAAGGCAGTTAATACCCGGGTATAGATTGCTGATATACGGGTAATGGTGGTTTCATCAAATAAACCCACGGCATAATTGAGTTGACCACTGATATTTTCTTCGCTGTTGGCAAGGAACAAGCTCAAATCAAACTTGGCAGGGCTGTACAGTGCTTCTTCTGCCTCTTCTAAAACGACTGGGCTAAACGGCAGCTGACTCGCGCTCATTTCACCGGCACTAGAGTCTCTACCAAAGTCCTGCACGCTGAACATCACTTGGAAAATGGGGTGCCGTGAGCTATCACGCTCGACATCCAATCCATCCACCAATTGCTCAAACGGGATATCTTGATTCGACTTAGCCTGTGATACCACCTTATGCACTGTTTGGATGAATTGGCTAATATCACTATCACCTGACACTTGTGCTCTCAATGCCAGTGAGTTAACAAACATGCCGATTAAGCTTTGCGTCTGAGCGTGATGACGATTATCCGAAGGCGAGCCCACGATAATGTCCTCTTGTCCGGTCAATTTGGCCAAACTCACGTAAAACGCACTTAATAATACTGTGTACAGGGTCGTTTCTTGCTGCTTGGCTAATGCCCTAAGCTCAGCTGACAATGCTGTGTCTACGATAAAATCACTGTCTTGACCGCGATAATCGATTTGCGCGGGTCTTGGCTTATCGGTTGGCAATGCCAAGGTCTCATAACCCGACAATGTCTGTCGCCAATAATCAAGCTGCCGTGTGCCCACCTCACCTTGCAAGTAGTCACGCTGCCACGCAGCATAGTCACCGTAATTAATGTCCAATGCTGGTAAGTCTATTTCACGTGACGCCTTTAATGCTTGATACACTTCACCCAGCTCACGGATAAAGATGTCTGTTGACCAGCCATCCATCGCAATGTGGTGCCACATGAGTAAAATATATTGGCCTTGAGCAAGTTGGTAATGGCTAAGCCGCAGACTGGGCTCGTGTTGTAAATCAAAAGGGTGGGCGATATCAGCTTTAACCAAAGCCAGCAATTCAGCCTCATCATGGCAAGTCTGTGAGCGAAAGGTTAAATCACTGTCTAATGCCTGCTGATAAGCCGTACCTGTCTCATCAAAGTCATGCTTATCAACATGTCTCTCATCATGGTCATACTCATCACTATAACCATACTCACTATAACCATAAACGCTATTCATCACAGCATGACGTTCGCTCACCACGTTAATCGCTTTTTCCAGCAAGTACACATTGACGTCATCATCAAGCTGAGCCAAGTAAGGCATATGATAAGCATTACTGCCTTGCTCAAATTGCTCGATAAACAGCATACGCGCTTGCGCAAAGGACACCGGGTAGCGAGCCTCCTCCCCCAAGTCAAGATGAGGGATTACCACCCTCGCGTCTTGATTAAGCATTTGCTCATTCAGCGTCAAAGAGATACCTGCTATGGTCTTTTGTTCAAACAATGCACTCAAGGCTAAATCAACATCCAGCTTGCGACGAATGGCGGCCACCAACTTCATCGCGGTAATTGAATCCCCGCCACTGCGGAAGAAGTTATCGTGTATCCCAACCAGCTCAAGGCCCAACACCGACTGCCAAATCTCACATAACTGAGCCTCAAGGTTATTACGCGGTGCGGTGTAGTTATCAACACTCACCCACGCAGGCTCTGGCAAGGCTCGCCTGTCTAACTTGCCGTTAATGGTTAACGGGATGACATCAATTTCAGTGAAGGTCGCTGGCACCATGTATTCAGGTAATGTCTGCATCAAAGAAGCAATTAAACTGTCTGTCTCTCGGGCGTGACTATCCTGAGCCTGCTCATTTAAAACCTGTTCATTAGAAATAATATACGCCGCTAAGTATTTATTACCGTCTCGCTCACGGTCTATCACCACCGCTTGTTTAACCCTATCAAGACTTGATAATGCGGTTTCTATTTCACCCAATTCAATCCGGTAACCACGAATTTTAACCTGGCTGTCATTACGGCCTAAATACTCCAAACACCCATCCGATAAGTAACGCACCAAATCCCCCGTTTTGTATAAACGGGTGTAGCCTTTTTCTATGTCTTTTGCTGTCGCAAACGGGTTATCAATGAAGCACGCCTGGGTTAATTCAGGACGATTGAGGTAACCGCGCGCTAGCCCTGCACCACCGATGTAAAGCTCCCCTATTGAGCCAACAGGCATGAGCTGCCGTTGCTCGTCCAGCACATACAAACGGATATTGTCAATGGCACGACCAATAGGCACACTATTGTTAAAGATCTCACGCGTATCAAAATAGCTGACATCAATTGCCGCTTCAGTCGGTCCATACAGGTTGAACAAACAACTACCCGCCGCACTGACCTGATTAAATTCCTCAACATGGGTAACTCCCAATGCTTCTCCACTGCAAAAAACTTGCTTCACTCGCTCAGAAAAGCATTGCGCTGATGCTTTTAAATGGTGGCTAAAGCCACTGAGCATCGAAGGCACAAAATGCAAAGTGGTTATTTCAGCATCACAGATCAACGCTTGTAATAATTCAGGTTGCTTATGTACCTCTGGCGCCGCAATCACTATCCGCGCCCCAACTTGGTTAGCCCAAAGTAATTCCCATACCGACACATCAAAAATATACGGCGTTTTTTGTAATACCCGATCGCTTTCTATCAACGGATATGTTTTCTGCATCCAATGAATACGGTTGACGACTGCATTATGTGCCAGTGCCACCCCTTTAGGCCTCCCAGTGGTACCAGATGTGTAAATCACATAGGCTAAATCAGTGGCTATGCTTATAGGGCTTGGTGATTCTGTTGGCATATCTTCATAGGCCGATAATATGTCTGCCGCCAGTAAGCTGACATCATGATTGATGGTGTTATTCGCTTTATCACTTAGCCCTGTCAACGTGGCAAGATGCTGTGACTGGGTCACCACCAATTTGGCAGCCGTATCGGTTAAGATAAATTGAGTCCGCTCAACCGGATACTCAGGGGAAATCGGCACATAGGCCCCGCCCGCTTTGAGTACCGCTAAGATACTAATCACCATCTCCAAACTGCGGTCTAAATACAGCGGGATGAGTGTGTCAGCCATGAGCTCATGGCCACAGGTATTAAGGTATTCTTGACGGATAGCGTGCGCTAATTGGTTAGCTCTTTTATCTAACTCTGCATAGGTGAGCTGCGTATCTTCAAATACCAAAGCGATACTGTCTGGGGTTTTCGCCACTTGCTCAGCAAACAATTGATGCAAGGTTTTATCTTGTGGGTAATCGGCTGCTGTATCATTGAAGCGATATAACAAAATATCGCGCTCATGAGGCAATAATTTTGGTACTTGTTTAATTTGTGTTGTAGGTGATTCCACGAAAGTCATCAACACCTGTTCAATCCGTTCAAGCACGAGCTTTATCTCTGCTTGGGTAAAATACTGCTGTCCATAAGATGCTGAAATCTCTAAAGACTGATTAGTTTCAAAATCGTCTAACCGCAGTCGTAAAGGATGATCATCAAAAGTCGACTCCACTTTAAAAATGGAGTATGGGAGCTGCTCAACCGCATCATTTTTGACTCGTTCATAGGAAACCATAATATCAGGTAACAATGCATCATAACGATTTGCTAGACGATTAAGATGCGAGTAAGGAAAATCACAATGCCCATAGCTCTTTTTCATTGACGCCATGATTGTTTTTATGTGTTCTATCACATTAAGGTTTTCATTAAGTGAGGCAGTAAATGGAAAAGTATTCACTTGCATTCCCACCACTTGCATTCCTTTTTTTCCACTACGCCCATGAGTAACGGTGTTCAAAAGTAAGTCGCTGTGGCCTGTTATACCTGACATTACAACACTAACAACACTGGAAAAAACCGCCAGCATATTCAATCTATTATCAGCACAGAAATCATATAACTGCATAGTGCTTTCTACCGACAAAGCTAATGTACAAATTGCATTATCGGTTAGTGGGTAACGAGTCGGTAATTTGTGAGATTCATGCTGTTTTAATAACTCTTGCCAGTAAGTTTTATCTTGCGCATATTTTGAAGAATTAAGGTATTCACTCTTTACTAGTACAGCTTCTTTAAATTGAGGAATATCCAATAGCCAATCGGTTGAGTTCCCTTGTTCAATATCTTGGTATAAACGATGTAAATATTCATGAAGACGGTAAATGCCAACACCGTCATTCATAATATGATGAGCCTTGATAAAAATATAATAACTATTCGCCGATAACTTAATTAATGATATTTTATTAAGTTCATCACCCAAATAGTCCATATAGGTGTCTACTTGCTGCTGCATCCACTCTAACGCAGTATTTTTTGCATCATCCATCAATGATAAATCATGAAACCCCACCAAACTCGGTACTTTATCGTGTTGAATATATTGTAATGGCGACCCATCACCATCAGTGGTAATTTTTAGCTGTAATGCATCCAAATGAGCATGAAGTAACACCCAAGCTTGCTGTAATATACAAATATCCACATCTTCTATAGTGGTATAGCCACCTAAATTATTCTTAGGGCTTTGATGATTAAGGATCTGATCATAATAAATATCTTCCTGAGCAGGATGAAGTTTTAAAAAATCTAGAGCTGACACACCAGATTGCTGCATCTCATTATTCATTACATTCATGGACATTATATTACTTCCTATTATTTACCACTTAGGTTATTAAAATCAAACCTATTAATATTACAATTATTTATTTAATGAGGAAGGGGGGTTAATAAAAAATTTATATTGTTTTTATTATCTTTAATATAAATGACATTAAAACCACCAAAAAAACTCATCACTTAAAAAACCATTAAAAATTTATTTATATGTAAATGATATTCAAAAAACAAAAAAAACCACAACAGCAACATAATAAAAACAATTATACAACATTAATTGGTCACCAACAAGTAGGTTAATGCTAGATCTCAGCAATCAACGCCCACCTTTAAAGCATACTTTCATATAGGCTGGTGTATTATTAAGGGGGTAAAATTCAGAGAAAAATAATGTCAACACCATATGTATAATAGTGCGAACAAAATCACTCAAAACAAATCTTATGAACTAGTAAGTGACATTTATTAATAATATGATCAAGTTCATTTTTTATTAAATAAAATTAGTTTTCAAACCAATACTTTTCAATATCTAAGGGGTGGTGCGGAAACATGGGATTGTCTAACTTGATAATTTTTAGAGGTTTAATGAGGTTTGATCACTTGATAATGATTTTCGATGGCGCTTGAAATGCCGAACAATCGTATTTTTCGTCTAACTGTACGGTTAAAAATCCCGACATACTCGTTTGATATGGTAATAATAAGCTACAGTAATATTCCTTTATAGCATACTAAAAAAGATAATCAGGATCTGATGTAAAGTACAATGCAACATGTAAACAGACCCTAGAAAAAATAGATGAAATAATTAATAAACAATACCTGAATATGGATTTGGTATTCTAACTTTGAAGTCTGATGGTTGCGAAATAATAAAAAACTCCATGGGATCGAATGCACCCGCTACGACACTCGTTGTCATTTGTATTCCATTCGCCAATTTACTATGACTAAACCTTAATTTTTCCTTGTCTGATACCGCACATACCGTTTTATCACAATGCTCATGTCCATTTACCGGTATATTTTTTGCCAGTTCAGTCAGAGGGCTTTGATTACCTTGCACCCAAAGGTTGAGTTGATTATCAACGTCATCTAACCAATTTAATGTGTGAGTGCATAGTTCTCTTATAGCCAGAGTTTTATCTCTTAGCTTTTTAATTCGTTTACGGCTATAAGCAAAACCAGCAGTGACCTTAACAAATTGATCACAGACATTTCCCTGCTCAATATATTTGCCAACGTTCGCTGTAAAACTTATACTTTCCTGATTAAAACTTTTGATAGAATCAACAATTTTCCATCTATAACGATCCATATCTTGCACATCTAAATCTTTCCAACCAAATTTTGTCTTATCCTCATCAGAGATTGCCTTCGCTGTTTGGTATTTTTTTCTATGATATTTTTTACCTGTATCGTAGGCTTTTTTTAAGGAATCTCCCAAAATATGCCTTACAACAGGGATAGGAACCTGTTTAAGCATAAAGGAGCCACCAGCTGCAATGTTTTTAGGAATATTACTTAACTTTGCCCCTCCCCTAACAGAAACACCTTTAGGTGAATTTTTTATTCGCGTCCACATGGAAGAATTACTTGCAATTTTTTCTCCAAGTTCCCATAAATTTCTTTCACTCATTACACTGTTCCTCATTTATATTTTTATTTATGGATGATATTACTTGTTATGTCGGCTGTAGAAATGACGTCATGCTTACACATAATATTTAAGAGTTGTCGTGTTGCCAGATCAAGTTGACATATTACTTAGTGTAAAGCTTCACCCATGGATGATATTTTATATACTTTTGTGACGCACCTGTTACAAACAATCTATATTCTTAGCTTCTATTAGAAATGAAAAATTAAGATTATAATTAGTATACAATCAAATACTAAGCCTAAAGTTTGAGCCAGATAAAAACTACAGTAGTTTCAAAAAAAATCAATACTATTTTAATTTAATAATATAAATTCATGACAAAAAAAGAACAATACTCAAAAACCCCCCATATAAGACACTGTTAAGTAAGGACTTTAAAGTATAAGCCAACTTTTTTTTAAAATTAAAAACTTAAATAAAACAAATAACCACCTTTATTACCCATAAAATTAATTAACCTAACGGTAATGCAGAGGATTAAAGAACAAAAATAACCCATAAGTAACAAAAAAAATATTTAAATAATGTTACCTAGTTACATTTGAAATGTAAAATGATGCTTTTTTAAATAAACATTAAAAAATCAAATTAAATATAAGTGTATTTATAGGTAATTAATGAGGTGTGAGATTAAAAATCCGTTTGTGAAAACGGATTTTTAATCATCGATAAATACAATAAAAAGTTTATTTTTCAGCTTCATCTATCACGATAGCGGATCGTCAATAAAGTCAATAATCACTCATACCAGTGACGCCTATTCAGACTCACTGGTAACAACATATCTACAACTTAATAAGCGACCTGCTTGTGCTTCAAAAACTTGATATTCAGGCCAACACTGAGTAAAAGGCTGACGATTCCAATTGCTGACATATACAAAAACAAGTCAGCTTTAAATTTATCATAAAACAGACCACACAAATACGTAAATATGGCAATCATAGCAGTATAATAACCTTGATAGACTCCTTGAAATTTAGCTATTTTTGAATCTTGCACATACATTTGAATGCCCTTAATCAAAGCAACTTGCGTAAGAGCAAATGTACCACCATGCAATAATTGAGCGGTAGCAATAAGAAAGGGATCTTGTAATACGGCTAATGCTGCCCAACGTACAATGACGCATAGACTCGCAAATTGTAGTAATTTCACATGGGACACATCTGAAAATATTTTTTTTGCTAGAAAAAACACCAGTATCTCACTGCTCATTGATACGCCCCAAAGATAGCCTATCACCGATTTTGAGAGGCCAATTTCTTGCCAGTAAACGGAAGCAAAGCCATAAAAAAAAGCATGACTACTTTGTAATAATATGACGGTAATTAATAGTAAGATCACTGTTGAACTGTATAGTTTCTCACTTTTTGGTAATATGCTAAGACTATTATTTTCATGTTTATTTTTAGTTTGTAATTGTGGGCAAGAAAACAACGCGGACATAAATAGAAAACTACAAATGATAATTAACATTAAAGGCAATGCCGATGCTGACCATGTTTCAAAAATATACCCACCTGTAATCGTCGCTGCAACAAACCCTATCGATCCCCACATACGAGCACTACCATAAGTTAATACTTTTCTTTTATCTAATGTGGTAATTATCGCATCTGATAAACCAAATACTGGGGCAATCGCAATGTTAAACAAACAGGTAACAACTAATATAAGTATAAAGTCAGCAGCATAAAAACTCATTATAATTGATGTCAATAAACCAAAGGCACCTAAGGCCCTTAATGCAGGTTGATACTGCTTCTCATGCTTTATCAAGGAGCCGAAGAATAAACTTGCTAAACAACGACTCACCAGACCTGCGGCTAAAATTATACCAATATGTTTACTACTTATACCTTGATTTGTTAACCATAACTGATAGAAAGGCATAAAAATGCCAAAACAAAAAAAGAACTGAAATAGATAATTGGAACACCATAAATATGCTAATTTATTTTTTTTCATTTTAGCCTCAAGTTAGATTATTTTTTAAATACAAAATTAACAGGGTATTTCCACCAAGTGATGATACTGTCATTCTTATTCAATGGTTTTAAATACTTAGGTGCCTCATGCAAACGATTATTCGTATTTTCTGTTACCGTATGAGGAAAATCTTGTTTGTAATCACGACCAAACTTTTTAAATGTATTTCTAATTTTATTGATAATATCCCACTCACTTCCTAGCTTTGATTGAGAAAAATGATACTCAAAAGAATACATAGGTTGCAGATGCATGATAACTTTATCCTGCGAATTTCCGCCACAAAACCTTGAATGAGACTCTGTATATAATGGGGTCGTCGTCAATACGAAAAAAGCAATGTTCGCATAACGGAAACTCCAGCCTGTATCAATATAAGCACCATTTTCTTTAGGGATTAAACTTTGTACTTCTTCTATACACTCTGGAGATATTTTAAATAGTACTCTATGTAGCCATTCAGCAACATCATCCATAGATTGGCTATAAATACTCGCAGGGGCTTCAATGACAAAACTATCAATTGGAATTTTTTTATTTATAATTGTATCATTTAAATGTTCTATATATTTATCAAGTGAAGGTAGGTATTTAGTTACATTATCTTCAATTGTACTTTCTTCATCCCAAATATGAGATGAAGGCCAAAATTGTGCTTTAGAGGCAAAAATACAATGAGAATGTTTGCGGAATAATTCTGAACTTTCCATTATTTTCCATCTTAATTAAATAAAAAAGTTATTGTAAGTGTTATATATTTTATTGAACACGCTATTGTATATATCTTCAGATATATTCATAGACAGCTCACTGTCTGTATGAAAACATTTCTGGGTAACCAGCCTGTTATCTTCAGAGCGGATAGACTCAGCAATCGTTTCAACTCGTGGAAATATGAAACTATCAAATAAAAAAATTTCGAATTCAGTTATTTCATGTTCACTCTCACTTGTCGAATAAAATGGTTGAACCTGATTGTCAGTAAAGAACACAATTGATTTAAAAATACGCTGCTCGACTTTATTTAGCGGTGTGCTATATGGGGCATATAAAGTCTCAGCCATTAAGTAAAGTTGAAATGCTCGCCAGCGGAATACTATGCTAGTTTGGTATTCTTTTACTTCACCGGTCTTATTCTTCAATGCTGCCAAGCTGCAAATAGCGTATTTACAGTAATCATTAAGAATATTCTGACTAGGCTTTAAGAAAAAAGATAATAATTTATCATCACTTTTGCATTCATAATCATCATGGTTAATTTTTGTCACATGTTCATTGGATAATAAACAGACTATGTTATCTCCCCAATCTGGATGGCGATGTTTAACAAACTGATGAAAATCAAGCGATAAATTTTTTGACGATTCAATATAATCTATATTTTCTTGATTGTTTTCCAAACCAAAATAACAAAAATAACGACGAATATTTTTTTTTAAAAAATTAGTATTGTTAAATACTTCAAAGCCCCAAGGGCATATTCCATGGATTTTAAGCCCATCCTGCTCAAATATTTTTTGACAAAAGTCATTAATGGTACTGCGCCATAGCTCATTATTAAAGTATGAGCAGCTTTCTTCTTTACTTATGTTTAATTGCATAATTACGACCCTACATTCCATTGTTGTTACGCTTTATAGCGTCAAATGGTATTATACATCGTCAAAATGTTAATGTCTTCAGGTTTATTGGTTAGTGTAATGATATTATGTGTTTAAAGTAAACTGGTAATTTCTAAAGTCTTTGATATCAACAGCGTTACCTATTAATATTAATGTGCCTAAAAAAACTCAACTTTTATCACTAAGAAATGACTTAAATATATTATTCTGGGTAACCCGTAATGTCCCTTATTTTGCTATATAATGGCTGTAGCTTTTGATAGATATTAAGATACACCTCCCGATAAAGCCTTTGATACATGAGGTGGTGATCTCGATTAGGATTAAAATGTTTACCTTGTTGCACCATGGCCTTAATACCAGCCTCAAAATCGGAGTGGAAACCTAAACCAACGGCTGTGACAATAGCGGCACCAAGTCCGGATGTTTCTATAGTGTGGGCCCTAACCGTAGGCAAACCAAAAATATCCGCTGCTATCTGCATCGCAGCATCACTTTGCGCACCACCACCAGACACTCTTAATTCCCTGACCTTAACACCGCCTTTTTTCTCTATCGCTTCCAGCCCCTCTTTAAGGCCAAATGCTAATCCTTCGAGGATCGCACGATACAAATGTGCCCGAGTATGCAGATCACCAAAACCTATCACAGCCCCTTTAGCCTCAGGTCCAGGTTGCTTCACTCCGGCTCCCCAATAAGGTTGCAACATCAATCCCATCGATCCTGCTGGCACACTATTGACCAATTCATCAAACAAAGCTTCCGTTTCAACATCCAATTTCTCTGCTTGTTCTTGCTCTATATGAGCAAACTGCTCCTTAAACCAGCTCACCATCCAAAAACCACGGTAAAGCATCACTTCACTGCAAAATGCACCTGTGATGGCCGATGGATAAGCAGGAAGAAAACGTACCGCTTCGGTATAACGTTTCATGGTGACGTTAATCGTGGCCGTGGTACCAAAACTTAAACATCCCACATCGGCACTTTGGCCGCCAGAGCCCAGTACTTCACAGGCTTTATCTGCCGCTGCTGCGATCACCCGTAATCCTTGAGGGATCCCAGTCTCTACACTCGCCTTTGGGGTTATTTCACCTATTTTATCTCCAGGCTTAACTAAATTCAGCAATTGATCAGGTCTTACATTCAGTGCTCGCCATTTCCAATCCCACTTCGATGCCCATCTATGATTCTTATAATCGAAGGGTAAATATCCCACCTGAGATCCTGTCGAGTCCGCCCACTCACCAGTTAACCTGTGATGAAAAAAACCAGATAAAAAAGCAAACTTATATGTTTGATCCCACAGATCCCGTCTTTCAATATAGAGCCAGTTTGGCTGTGCACGACGTCGAAAGTTCGCTATGGTTTCACTCAAGCCCAGCAGATTAAATAAGGGATCCCAGATCCCGCCCAAACGCGGCAACGGTTCAGCTTTACGTTGATCTAACCAAAGAATTGCTGGATATAAGGGCTTTCCAAACTTATCTAAAGGCAACATGGTGCCACGCTGTGTGGTCACTGACATTCCTTTAATCCGCTGTTTATCTATTCCTTGTTGCCAAAGTCCTTGACAGGCATCACACACATTTTTCCAGTAATAGTCGCCGCTTTGCTCACACCAACCAGATTCAGGTGATTCATAAGGGATAAGCTTTATCTGTGATTTAGCAATCAATTGACCATTCAGATCGAAAATCAAGGCTCGGACACTTTGGGTACCATTGTCGATCGTTAAAATCCAATCCGTCTCCGTCTTAGTTTCAGCAATCTGCTCATTTAGACTGCCATCTAAGTTATTTTCTTGAGCTGTCATCACAGGCACTGGCTCTCCATTTGTCGGCTGGGTAACTGGTAGCTCAGGCTAAATATCGGCTCAAACCTTGTCCATTTTTTATCCGGATTAATACTCGACCAAGCTCAATATCGACAGCACAATCACAACATCTCATTACAATAACGGTTAGTGCCTATCATATCGAGTACAAAGAGATATCATCAAAATGAGACGAGCTACTTTGCTCAATATATCATCCAGAGTTGAGATAGGTAAAGGATGATAATGGCCCAGCGCCGCATAGTAAATATTGCCCATTAACATACAAATAGATTTATCTGCAGGTGAAATAGCATTAACACTAAGCTATAGCGACACGAGCGTATTTTTTCGCGCCTATAAACTCTGGAGCGGGTACACACCAGCAGAAAAACGAGCCATCACATAATAAGAGTGAGGAAATCTATATAATTGTTCAACAGGATCTGTCATAACTATGGCAATACATCAGGATCAAGGATCAAGAGATGAAACCGTTATTATTCATTTTTTTCATCATGGGCTTAAGCGGTTGTCAAGATGAAGTGACACATCAAGCACTGGGAACCTTAGAGCGTGATCGGGTACTGCTTAGAGCCACCGCCAGCGAGATCATCATTGCCCTGCCTCAAAAAGAAGGCAATAAAGTGGTAAAAGGGCAATTATTAGTGCAATTTGATCCTCGCAAACAACGAACAAAAGTCGCCATCGCTCAGGCTGAAGTGAGCAA